>NZ_WLYK01000008.1:300000-522866 GCF_009707545.1 Nakamurella alba
GCGATGCAGCGGTCGGCGGGGACACCGATCCGCTCGGCGCCCAGCCGGAACGGGGTCGGGTCGGGCTTGCCGACCCGCACGTCGTCGGCGGTGACCAGCACGTCCGGGACCGGGATCCCGGCGGCCTGCATCCGGCGGGTGGCGAGCTTCCGGGTGCCGCTGGTGACCACGCCCCAGCGGTCCCGCGGCAGCGCGGCGAGCACGTCGAGCGCGCCGGGAGTCGGGACCACGTCGTGGGTGTCGTTGACCTCGCCGTCGAGGACGAAGGCGGCGAGTTCGTCCCAGCCGTCGGGACCGAGGTCCGGTGCGATCAGCTCGACCACCTGACGCGCGGGCATCCCGTGCTTGTCGGCGACGAGGTCCTCACCGGCGCGACCGAGCCGGACCGCGACCTTGGCCCAGTTGCGCATGACGCTGGCGGTGGAGTCGACGAGGGTCCCGTCGAGGTCGAACAGCACGGCGTCGGCGTGGAGCTGGGGCATCGCGGTCCTCCGGGTGGGTGGGTCCCACCATTCTGACACCGTTGTCAGACTGGTCTGGCACCCGCTCCGGCACCGCCCACCGCCAGCGCGGCCCGGGCTGCGCGCAGCAACGGGACGTCCACCCCGGCCGTCTCCGCCCGGTCGACCAGGTCACCGATGATCTGCTCGTCCTCCAGCGGGTGCCCGGCGACCAGGTCCTTGTACATCGACGTGGTGAAGGGTGAATCGGTGTCGGTCATCATGGCCCGCGCCCGTTCGACGGCGGCCGACCGCGGGGCGGAACCGGCGGCGGTGCACACCGCTCCCGTCTCGGCCAGGATCGCCAGCGCGGTCTCCCGGCCGCCGGGGACGGCCACCGCCGGCCCGATCGGCCCGCGCATCAAGGTGTTGAACGCGCCGGCGGCCGCCAGCAGGTACCACTTCTCCCACATGTCGAGCCCGATGGTCTCCGAGAGCCGGGTCGCGAAGCCGGCGTCGCGCAGCGTGCGGTCGACGCCGGTGATCCGGTCCGACAGTCGGCCGTCCGTCTCCCCGAAGGTGAGCGCAGGCAGGACGCCGCCCACCTCGATCACGCCCGCGTCGTCGAGGTGGGCGGAGATGAACGCCACGCCGCCGAGCACCGCGGACGACCCGAACGTCTCGCGCAGCACGTCCATGTGCCGCATGCCGTTGAGCGCGGGCAGGATCGCGGTGCGCCCGTCGACGGCGGGCGTCAGGTCGGCCAGGGCGGCATCGAGGGCGTACGCCTTCACCGACAGCAGCACCAGGTCCCAGCCGGGCTGCAGGCGGTCGGCCGTGACCAGCGTCGGACGGATCCGGGAGCCGCTGCCGTCGGGCTCGTTGATCCGGAGCCCGTGCTCGGTGAGGGTGGCCGCCCGGGCGGGCCGGACCAGGAAGGCGACATCCCTTCCGGCGGCCGCCAACCGGGCACCGAAGTACCCGCCCACGGCGCCGGCGCCGACCACGAGAACACGCATGGATCGAGAGTAGATCCGGGGGCTTGACGGCGCCGCGAGAGCTAGGTTAGCCTTACCTTGTTCGACAGGAACGGCGGTGGCTGATCCGGTTCATCCCGCGGCGGGGACCGAGCCCAGCTCCCGGATCTGCAGTTCGGCGGATCTGCTTGACCACCGATGTTCACTGTCGAAGAGCCGGAGGTCCGTCGCGGCGGCGGACCTCCGGCTCGCTCCTACAATGCACATTGTGCAGGACAGGCTGCCCTACCGCGCGCCCGGGCTCACGCCGTGAGCACGACCGGCCCGTCCGGGGTGATCGCCACCGTCTGTTCCACGTGCACCCCGCGGCTGCCGTCCACGCTGCGCAACGTCCAGCCGTCCCGGTCGGTCCGGTAGGCCTTGCCGCCGCCGGCGAAGAACCACGGCTCGATCGCGATGGTCAGTCCGGGCTTCAGTGGGAACCCGCGCGCGGGCCGGCCGTCGTTGGGGATCGACGGGGCCTCGTGCATGGTGCGGCCGACGCCGTGCCCGCCGTAGTCGGTGTTGATCCGGCAGCCGCCGCTGCGGACCACATGGCCGATGGCGGCGGAGATGTCGCCCACCTTGTTGCCCACAACGGCAGCGGCGATACCCGCCGCCAGGGCCTGCTGCGCCAGCGCGATGAGTGCGGTGTCGGCCGGGTCCGGCTCACCGACCGACAGGCTGATCGCGGCATCACCGGTCCAACCGCCGAGGGTGGCCCCGGCGTCGATGCTCAGCAGGTCGCCGTCGGCCAGGCGTTCCTTGCCCGGCACTCCGTGCAGCACCGCGTCGTTGACCGACACGCAGATCACGCCGGCGAACGGCGGCATCGACGGCGCGGGTTGGTAGTCCAGGAACGGCGAGATGGCCCCGTTCCGGCGCAGGACGTCCCGGGCCACCTCGTCGAGTTCGAGGGTGCTGACACCGGGAGCCGCCGCCGCACGGACGGTCTCCAGCACCTCGCGGACCACCTTGCCCGCGGCGCGCATGCCGTCGATCTGGCTGGGGCTCTTGAGTTCGATCACATGGTCCTCCCGTGCTGCTGGTATTTCTATCCCGGTATTTGTATCACGGTACAGTTATCCCGCTAGAATCGTCGGCATGGTGCGTCCCCCGCTGACCGAGGCCGATCGTGAACGAGGCCGGATGCTCGGCTCCGCGCTGCGGACCGCGCGTGGCGGCCGGAGCCCGATCGAGGTCGCCCTTGCCTGCGACATCTCCGTCGAGACGCTGCGGAAGATCGAGACCGGGCGGATCCCGACGCCGGCCTTCGGCACGGTGGTCACCCTGGCCCGGGCGCTCGGCATCCCGCTCGACGACCTGGCCGACCTGGTCGCCACGGAGCCGCCCGCCCGCCTGGTGCGACCCGCCTGATCCTGGCGGTTCACGGTGAGCGGCCTACCCTGGGGCCGTGACCGACAACCCGCTGCTGCACGAGTCCACCCTGCCGTTCGGCCTGCCGCCGTTCGCGCAGATCCGTACCGAGCACTTCGGTCCGGCACTGGACGCCGGGATGGCCGAGCACCTGGCCGAGATCGCCGCCATCACCGCCGATCCCGCCCCGGCGACGTTCGCGAACACCGTCGAGGCGCTGGAGCGCAGCGGGCGCACGCTGGAGCGGGCCGGCGCCGTTTTCGGCAACCTGATCTCCTCGGTCGCCGGCCCGGATCTGCAGGCGGTCGAGGCCGCGTACGCGCCAGAACTGGCCGCGCACTCCGATGCGCTGTACCTGGACCGGGCGCTGTTCGAGCGGATCTCGCGAGTGCACGAGGCGCGGCTGGACAGCGGGCTGGACCCGGAGCAGATCTTCCTCGTCGAGCGCTACCACCGGGACTTCCGGTTGGCCGGTGCGGAACTCGACGATGCCGGGCAGACGGAGCTGCGTGAGCTCAACCGGCGGATCTCAGAGCTGACCACCCGGTTCCGTCAGCAGTTGCAGTCCTCGATGGAGGAGCGCGCGCTGCTGTTGGACGACGCCTCCGAGTTGGACGGACTCGAGCCGGCGCAGATCGCTGCAGCTGCCGCTGCGGCGTCCGCCGACGGCCACCCTGGCAAGTACCTGATCCGGCTGATCCTGCCCAGCGGTCAACCGGCGCTGTCCGCGCTCCGGGACCGGTCCGTGCGCGAGCGCCTGCACCGGGCCTCGGTGGAGCGCGCACCCGAGAACGGTGATCTGGCCGTGGAGATCGCCCGGCTGCGGGCCCGCCGCGCCCGGTTGCTGGGGTTCGAGCACCATGCCGCGCTGACCATGGCCACCCAGACCGCACGCACCGTGGATGCCGTCGACGGCATGCTCGAACAGGTCGTCGCGCCGGCGATGGCCAACGCCGCCCGGGAGCGGGTCGCGCTGCAGGAGCTGGCGGACGTCGACGGCGTGCAACTCGCACCCTGGGACTGGGCCTACTACGCCGAGCGGGTCCGCGCCGCCCGGTACGACCTCGACACCGCAGCCCTGCGACCGTATTTCGAGCTCGACCGGGTGCTGTCGGACGGTGTGTTCCATGCCGCGACCGAGGTCTACGGGGTGACCTTCCACCTGCGCGAGGATCTGCAGGGCTACCACCCGGACGTGCGGGTCTGGGAGGTCCGCGATGCTGACGGCACCCCGATCGGGCTCTACCTGGGCGACTACCTGGCCCGCATCGGCAAGCGGGGCGGCGCCTGGATGAACTCCTTCGTCGACCAGTCCCGGCTGCTCGGCAAGTCCCCGGTGGTGGTCAACAACCTCAACGTGCCGGCCCCCGCTGCGGGCGGCCCGGCGCTGCTGACCCTGGACGAGGTCAGCACTCTCTTCCACGAGTTCGGGCACGCGCTGCACGGCCTGTTCTCCACGGTCGCGTACCCGCGGTTCAGCGGCACCTCCGTCCCTCGCGATTTCGTCGAGTTCCCCAGCCAGGTCAACGAGATGTGGGCGATGTGGCCGGAGGTGCTGCTGCACTACGCCGTGCACGTGGAGACCGGTGAACCCCTGCCGGCGGACGTGGTGGCGGCGATCGACGCGGCACAGCTCTGGGGTCAGGGCTTCGGCACTGTGGAGTACCTGGCCGCCACCGTGCTGGACCAGGCCTGGCACCGGGTCACCCCGGAGACCGACATCCCGTCGGCGGCCGAGTTCGAGGCGGAGGCGCTGGAGAAGGCCGGCCTGGCATCGGATCTCATCCCGCCGCGCTACCGGACGGCCTACTTCCAGCACATATTCGCCGGCGGCTACGCGGCCGGCTACTACTCCTACCTGTGGGCCGAGGTGCTCGACGCCGACACCGTGGAGTGGTTCAAGGAGCACGGCGGCATGCGGCGGGAGAACGGCGACCTGTTCCGGGCCGAGCTGCTGTCCGTCGGTGGTTCCCGGGACGCGATGGACTCGTTCCGGGCGGTCCGCGGACGGGACGCCGACATCGCTCCGCTGCTGCGACGCCGGGGTCTCGTCCCGTCCGCGTAGTTGTCGTTCTGATGGTTGTTGTTGCCGGAGTTCAGTTCTCGTCGTCGGTGTCCTCGGCACGCGCGTCGGCCCGCTGGGCGTCGGACCAGGCCAAGGCCGGGGCGGCCTGGACGGGCGGCGCCCCGCCGGCGACCGCGGTCCGGTACGCCGCGACGTTGGCGCCGGCGCTGCGCATGGCCGTGCGGGCCCGCCGGCCGGTGAAGGTCATTGCGAAATCCCGGTGCACACCGAGACCTTCGCCGACGGCGATGGCGTCCTGGTTCGCGCCGAGATAGGTGAACACCCACTGGTAGTCGGACCGCTGCTGCTCGACCAGCGCCCGGATCGCCTGTGGCGTCCACTCGCGCGACGCGTTCTCCAGACCGTCGGTCATCACCACCACGATCACCGACGACGGCCGCTGCGCCTCGGATAGGGCGGCCAGCTCGGCGCCGGCCTCGGTGATCAGCCGGCCCATGGAGTCCAGCAGTGCGGTGCTGCCGCGCGGCTGCAGGTCGAGCTCGCCGACGTCGTTGACATCCTTGTCGCGGTAGACGATCTCGTAGTGGTCGTCGAACTGGGCCAGGGTCACCAGACAGCGCCCGGGGGCGGACTTCTGTTGCTCGACGAAGGCGGCGAACCCGCCGACGGTGTCGGTCCGGATGCTCTGCATCGAGCCCGATCGGTCGAGCAGCACGTACAGGTGGGTCAGATCCTTGTCGGTCATTCCGGCCTCCATGGGGTCGATCATGCGGAGTGGTGCGGGTGGTGACAGGGCCGTTCGCGGGGTTCGACGTCGTCGATCGGATCCCGGGAACGGAACACAGCACAGCCGGCGTGAGCCGTGTGCAATCAGGAGAAGAGGCAACCGAACGATGCGGTCCTGCTGTCAGGTGTAGCACAGTTCTGCGACGATGTGTGTTCGGATTCTGACAGTCGCTGTGCGGCATGGCTTCTGGCGGCCGCGTCCACTGCCTGGTTCCTGCGTCGCGGCGACCGGTAGGCTCCGCGCGTGAGCACACCCCTGCACCTGCCCGGCTGGACACACCTCGCCTCCGGCAAGGTCCGCGAGCTGTACGCGCCTGTCGACGGACCGGGTGATGTGCTGCTGATGGTCGCCACCGACCGGATCAGTGCCTACGACCACGTGCTGCCCACCCCGATCCCGGACAAGGGCCGGATCCTGACCGCGATGAGCGTGTTCTGGTTCTCCCTGCTGGAGGACCTGGTTGGCCATCACGTGCTGAGCGTCGAGGACGTGCCGGCGGAGGTCCGCGGACGGGCGATGCTGGTCCGCCGGCTGGAGATGTTCCCGGTCGAGTGCGTGGCGCGGGGGTACCTGACCGGATCAGGGCTGGCGGACTACCGGGCGACCGGCGGGGTGTGCGGGATCGCCCTGCCGGCCGGGCTTGTCGAGTCGTCGAAACTGCCGGAGCCGATCTTCACCCCGGCGGCGAAGGCGGCCGTGGGGGAGCACGACGAGAACATCACCTTCACCGATGTGGTGGCCGCGGTCGGTGCGGAGCGGGCGCAGCAGCTGCGGGACGTGACGCTCGCGGTCTACGCCCGGGCGGCGGTGCATGCCGCGAGTCGGGGGGTGCTGCTGGCGGACACCAAGTTCGAGTTCGGACTGCTCGGCACCACCCTCACACTCGGCGACGAGGTGCTCACCCCGGACTCGTCCAGGTTCTGGCCAGCGGACGGGTACGCGCCGGGTGCGGTGCAGCCGTCCTTCGACAAGCAGTACGTCCGCGACTGGCTGACCGGCCCGGACTCGGGCTGGGACCGGGCCTCCGACACCCCGCCGCCGCCGCTGCCGGACGATGTCGCGCTGGCGACCCGGGCGCGCTACGTCGAGGCCTACGAGAGGATCTCCGGACGGTCCTTCGGGGACTGGCCGGTGTAGCTCGCGGGTGCTGTGTGGTGGTGGGTCGCGGCTGTTCAGAGGTGGTGCAGGCGCTCCGCGGCCATCAGGAACTGGTGCGCGACCACGCAGCGGACCCTGACCACCTCCATCGGCCCGCCGGTGGAGCCGATCCTCGACGAGTCGACGATCTCCGCGGGTGCCGAGCACTCCGGGCACGCGACCAGTCGCAGTGTGGCCTCGTCCTGGCCCAGTTCCTCGTCCCGCACGCGCCTGCTCCTGCCGTTGCTGTTCCTTTCCCTGGAAGTTAGTGGACCCTAAGTCGCTGCGGAAGCCTGCGTGACGGAGCCCACGTGCAGTCCGTGCGTGTGCAGCCGGCGTCTCTGTATCGGAACAGGCTGCAGCTCAACAGATGTCGTTCCGCCGGTTGCCGTTGTGACGTCGCCGACGCCGATGACCTGAGCGCCGTCGACCGGTCAGGCTGCCCTTCCGGGTGCGCGGGTGCGCGGGTGCGCGGGTGCGCGGGTGCGCGGGTGCGCGGGTGCGCGGGTGCGCGGGTGTGGGCTCAGGTCATGACGTTGCGGCGCTGGGACTGAACGATGACGTCGCTATCCGGGGTCGACCGCGCCAGGATGGGTGTCGGCACGTGGCGGCGGGTCGAACGGGCGGGCGGCGACGGAGCGGTCCGGCCGGGGTCGAGCAGTGTGCCGATCGATACGCCACAGGGAGCACGTCAGGCGAAATGCTGGGTGGTTGGTCGGCAGCGCCGGGTGGTCGGCGTTCTCCGGTCCTGCCGACACCGTCGCCGGCGGACCCGACTCGCACTCGCTTCCGGTGAATGCCGGAGCCTGTCCGGCGATGAGGTGGATGCGGCACCACGCCGACGGCCAGGGATGGAACCGCATGGACTCAACCTCGCCGTGAGGTTGAGTCCATCCGACACCAGGAGAGTGTGTCCTCATGAAGCCCGAAAAGTGCTGGTGGATAGCAAGTATCGGCGGCTATGTCGGGGGCCGCGGATCGGCTCGGGTGTCGCATTCGGGGCACCTGTCGGTGCCTCGTGGTGCGTTGTTCTCCGAGAAAGGCCGTGGTGGTTCTAATGTCGAAGGGCGGGTGGGTCTGCCTGTCGAAACTGATTCGCGGGATGTTTCCTCGGGGAGGGTCGAGTGGCACGGCGAAGGCAACCGGTGGGGTTGCGCTGTTGTCGCAGTGACTGAGATCTGCTGTGCGGAGGTTGGTTCCGCCGGCGATGCCGTATGCGTGCCGCCCATCGAACAGCCGGTCGCCGGCTGCTTGCACGATATCTGTTGCAGATAGCAGGGTGTCACCCGAGGGTCGCGGAGCGAAGTAGTTCGAGAAGTTCTGAACATCTGTTCCATCGCGTGTTCCGAACTGGTAAGTTTGTTGGCAGTTGCCTCGGGGTGAGGTTTCCGGTTCTCGTCGAAGGGAGGGTTGTGATGGCGCGTCGCCGCAGGAAGGGGCGGGAGCTGCCGGCGGATCGGCGTGCGGTGGCGGCGTTGGCCGCGTTGGTGTCCAAGGATCCGTTGCAGCTCTCGGGTCGGGCGGTGGCGGACGGGGTGGCTGCGGCGGGGGAGGCGGTGTCGTTCGTCCAGGCGCGGATGTATCTGTGGGCGGCGGCGTTGGCGGCGCCGGAGAAGATCCCGTCGGCGATCGGTCTGCTCAAGTACCCGGCGAAAGCCGCTGCGGCGGAGCAGGCCGGGCTTGCAGGTTCGAAGGAGTCGAGGGAGCGGGCGGACGCGCGGCGGCGGATGGCGGGTGCGGAGGTGTCGGCGGCGTTGACGCTCTCGCCGGTGTCGGGTGATCTGTTCGTGGATCGGGCGTTGAACCTGGTCGGCGAGTTGCCGGCGACGTGGGCGATGTTCGAGCGGGGCGGTCTGGATCAGCAGCGGGCGCGGATGGTGCACGACCGGGCGATGCGCGTGGAGGACCCGGAGCGGGTCGGGGAGTTCGAGGCGCGGGCGTTGGCGATGGTGCCGGGTCGGGCGCCGGCGCAGTTGGAGCGGCTGCTGGACCGGTTGTGGCTGGACATGCACCCGGTGGCGGCCGCGGAGGCGGAGGAGCGGGCTTTCCAGCAGCGGTGCACGGGGCGGCGGGATCTGGATCATGCGATGTCCCGGTTCTACGCCGAGTTGCGGGTGGAGGACGCGGTGATGGTGCAGGAGTTGATCGATGCGATCGCCCGCACCCTGGACGAGCAGGACGGGCGCACGTTGGCGCAGCGTCGGGCGGATGTGTTCGTGTCGATCTTCGCCCGGCTGGCCGAAGGAGGGGCGGTGGATGTGTCCGGGATCCTGGCCGCCGCCGCGGTGCTGGCCGCCGACCCCGACCTGGCCCGCCACGCCGCCGGCGACACCGACACCGACGGCGACGGCGACGGCGACGGCGACGGCGACATCGAGAATCCCGAAGGCGACAGTGGGAGCCCCGACGACGAAGGCGGGGACGAGAACCCCGCTGGGAACGGCGAGGGCCTCAACTGCGACAGCCCGGACGGCGACGGCCCCGACAGTGAGGGCTCGGACGGCGACGGCCCCCACGCTGAGAGCCCTGACGGTGGCGACGGATCGAGTGGCGACAGTTCGGACGGTGAGGACGACGGCGCCGACCAGGTTGCCGATACCGATCTCTTCGACGGCAGCCCGGACGGCCACGGCCCGGACGAGGAGAGTTCTGACGGGGAGGAAGCCGACGGTCAGGACCTCAGAGGTGCAGACACGGTCGGCCCGGAAGGCGACAACGGTGTCGACGACGAGGGCTTCGGAGCCGACCGCGCTGACGGCGAGCGCTCGGGCGAGCAGGACCTCGATGAAGAGGGTTCCTCTGGTCGGAGCCCGGAGAGAGATTGCCCGGACGACGAGAACCGTCATGGCGGCGACGACACCGATGGTCAGGCCGTCGACAGTGGCGGTGATGAAGGGTCGGGACGTTACGGCGCCGGCGAGTGTCCGGACAACAAGAGTTCTGACGTCGATCAAGCTGACGGTGAGGACATCAGCGGGTACGACGTCGACGACCAGAACGTCGACCACGGTGCAGATGACGAGGGCTTGGGACGCGATCACACCGGTGAGCCCGTCGTGGACACCGCCAGCGACGAGCAGGACCACGACCTCGATGAGGAGCGGGGCCGTGGCGGTATCGCGCCCGATGCCCGGAGTGCCGATGGCATGCGCGCCGAGCACAGGCGGGCCGACGATCAGGACCCGGACGAGCGGAACTCCACGGAGTGGGAGGCCTGCGGAGAGGACTCAGCCGGGCGGAGTGCCGCCGAAGGGAGTGCCGGCGACGCTCACGAGTTGAACCCTGCCGGTGCGGAGCCGGTCGACCGGGCCGTCGACAGTTCCGGGCGCAGCGCGGACGTGGGTGACGAGCGGGCCGTCGACCCAGGGTCCGGTCGTGACGAGATGTCGGTAGAAGGCGGCGAGACATCCTGCAGTGGTGAAGGTTTCGGATCCGGTCCCGCGCAGGATCCACGGACCGACGACCCGCCACCGGACGAGGACGAACTTCATCACGACCAGGCCGACGCCGCCCAGGCGCCGACCGGTTCGAACGACCCTGAGACCCGTTCCGGGGCAGCACTCACAGATCCAGATGCGGGCACGACCACCACGGTCGACCCTGACGAACAGGCGCCCGGACCTGCCGGGCCCGCCGACACCGTCGTGGACGAGCTCGCCTGGGCGGCAGCCAAAGAAGCCAAGGAAGAAGCCCGTGCCCGCCGGGTCAGGGAGTTCGCGACCCGACTCGGACCCCGCTGCCACCAGGAACGGCCCTGCGAGGACGCCCACGAGAACTGCACCCACCCGTTGATCAGCCCAGCACCCGGACCGCGCACCGTCCGCCGCGGACTGACCCCGCACCTGCTGCTCACCCTGTCCCTGGACACCTACGCCGAACTCGCCCAGCACCCCGGCCACCTCGAGCACTACGGCGCCGTCTCACCCGACCTCGCCCGCACCATCGCCGCCCTGTTCACCTCCGTCCAACTCGTCATCATCGACCCCGCCACCGGCGCACCCGTCGGCGCGTCCAAGCGCCGCTACGTGCCCTCCACCGACCTGGCCCGCAAGGTCCGCGCCCTGTCCCGCACCTGCTCCTGGTACGGCTGCAGCCGACCCGCCGAACGCTGCGACACCGACCACCACATCCCCTACAACCACGACGATCCCGACGCCGGCGGCGCCACCGACCTGTGCAACCTCGAGCCCTACTGCCGCTTCCACCACCGACTCAAGACCCACACCGACTGGACCATCCGCAAGCACCCCGACCGCTCCGCCACCTTCACCACCGCCACCGGCCGCATCGCCGAGAAACCACCACCGGCCACCACCGACCCCGGCGAATGGACCCACACCGACACCTGGATCACCACCACGACTGACGCCACAGAGCAGGTGACCGATGCCGACGAGCCACCCCCGTTCTGACCTGCCGACGGAGCGCAGGAGCGAGATCGGGTCTACCGTCCGCGGTGTGGACCAGATCGAGGCAGTCGAAGCGCTGTTCACCACGGCGTGGGTCGCGCTCTCCGGGTCTTCGCTGCCGGAGACCGCGCTGTCGGAGTCATCGACGGTCCCGGATGTCCGCTGGACCGGAGATGCGAGCCTGCCCTCCCGACTGCCGGTGCTCCCCGCGCTCGCGGCCACCATCGGCTGCTCCACCGCAGCCGCGGGGATCCTGTGGTCAGCTCGGGGCGGTCATCCCGGAAGCCCGGAGGTGAGCCTGGCCGACGCAGCCATCGCCGGGCGGAGCGAGCGGTACGCCCATCGCCTCGGGGAGTCGGTACCGGAGACGTTGTTCGCGCCGCTGTCCCGGTTCTGGCCGACGTCCGACGGTTGGGTGCGGTTGCACACCAACTACCCCTGGCACCTCGAACGAGCGCTGACCGCACTCGATCTCGGACCAGAGAGCCCCGACTCGGACATCGTCGGACAACGACTGCTCACCCGGACATCCACGGATTGGGAGGAACGCTTCGCCGCCGTCGGCG
This sequence comes from Nakamurella alba, assembly GCF_009707545.1. NCBI lineage: Bacteria > Bacillati > Actinomycetota > Actinomycetes > Nakamurellales > Nakamurellaceae > Nakamurella > Nakamurella alba. The sequence continues at coordinate 311,759 of NZ_WLYK01000008.1, forward strand.
CGCTCTGCGCGGCGGTACGGACGCCGCAGGAGTGGGCGGCACACCCACAAGGCCGCGCCTCCGCCGATGCCCCACTCGTGGCCTGGGACCGGGCAGCGGGCCCCGCGAACACGACCCAGGCGCCACCGCCCCTCCCCGCTGCGGGAGTCAGAGTGCTGGACCTGACCCGGGTCATCGCCGGCCCCGTCGCCACCCGGACACTCGCGGCCTGGGGAGCCGACGTGCTCCGTATCGACCCGCCGCAGTACCCGGAACTCGAGGACGCCGCCGTCGACACCCTCTCCGGGAAACGCAGCGCCACCGTCGATCTCGCGGCCGGCAGAACAGTGCTTCACGAGCTGCTGAGCACGGCGGACGTCCTGGTGCACGGCTACCGTCCGGGCGCCCTCGACAGGTTCGGGCTGTCCGCGGCCGACCTCCGCGAGCGGTACCCGCACCTGGCGGTGATCTCCCTCTCCGCCTGGGGCACCTCTGGTCCATGGGCGGACCGGCGCGGGTTCGACTCGCTGGTCCAGGCCGCATCCGGACTCGCCGTCCTCGAAGCCGGTGGCCCCGACCGTCCGCCGGCCGCGCTCCCGGCGCAGGTGCTCGACCACGGCACCGGGTACCTGGCCGCGGCCGCCGCGATGCTCGCGATCGCCGACCGGATCACCAGCGGACGCACCAGCCACGCCCGGCTCTCGCTCGCCACCACCGCCCGCTGGCTCACCGGAGTCGCAGCCCCCGCCGACAACGAACCGGCACAGCCGCAATCGATTCCGAGAATGGTCACTCTGCAGGGCGCCACGACCGCGGTCGAGGTGGTGGCACCGCCCGGCAGTCTCGGCGACACTCTGCCCTGTTGGACATCGACGACGCGCCTGGGTGCCGATCGCCCGGAGTGGCTCAGCGACTCAGCCGCACCGGATCACGGGAGGTGAGCTTGTCGGGATTGCGGACCATGTAGATGCGGGACACCAGACCCTGGTAGGTCTCGAACACCGCCACCGTGTCGACCTCGCCGTTGAGCCGGAGCACCACGCCGGGCATCCCGTTGACCAGGACGGTCTCGAAACTCGCTGCGGCGGTGGCCTTGCCGGCCAGACCGAGGATGAGTCGGCCCGCGTTGTCGCGACCGGACACCGGGCGCCGGGCAGCGGAACGGATGCCGCCGCCGTCGCTGTGCACCACCACGTCCGGGGCCAGCACGTCCATCAGCTGCTCCAGCTCGCCGGTCGTCACCGCCGCCCAGAACCGTTCCAGCACCGACTGCACCTGCGCCGGATCCGTCTCGAACCGCGGCCGTCTCGCCTGCACCGCTTCCCGCGCCCGGTGCGCGATCTGCCGCACCGCCGCATCGGAACGGCCGACCGCCTCGCCGATCTCGCCGTGCGCGAACCCGAACACCTCGCGCAGCACGAACACCGCCCGCTCCTGCGGTGACAGCGACTCCAGCACCAGCAGCATCGCCATCGACACCGACTCCGACATCACCACGTCGTCCGCCACATCGGGCGTGGTCAGCAGCGGCTCCGGCAGCCACGGCCCGACGTAGTCCTCCTGCCGCCGGGTCCGCGAGCGCACCGCGTTCAGCGCCAGCCTGGTCGCGATCCGCACCAGATACGCCCGCACGTCGTGGACTTCCTCAGGGCTCCCGTCATCACCGCCGGGCCGCGACGACCACCGCAGCCAGGTCTCCTGCACCACGTCCTCGGCGTCCACCACCGACCCGGTGATCTCGTACGCCACCGTGAACAGCAGCCCACGATGCGCGGAGAACGGACCCGGATCGGTCACCGGACCGGCACCCGGCAGCTCTCCGAGAACCCCTGCGACGCGAGCCCCAGCGCCGCGTTGAACCGCGCCCGTTCGTTCTCCACGGAGATCATCTTGGTCAGCTCGACGAAGGCCCGCACGCCGAGCTCCTCCCGCAGCCGCCCGGCCAAGTCATCGGTCACCGTCGGCGGGGTCGCCGTCATCGCATCCGCGTACTCCAGCACGTCCCGCTCCAAGGGCGAGAACCGCTCCGATCCGCGCCACCGCGGCACCTCCGCCAGCAGCTCCGCGTCCAGGCCCAGCTTCACGAACTCGTGGAAGCCGAAGTCGATGCACCATTCGCACTCCACCCGGACCGCCGTCGCCAGCTCGGCGAGCGCCTTCAGCCGCGGATCGAGCGCCTTCGCCTTCGCGATCCGCTGCTCGAACGACACCACCGCGACCATCAGCCGCTTGTGGTGCACCAGCGCCAGTCCGGGATCCATCACCTTCCCGTACGTCCGGCGCGAGTACCAGCCCAGTAGCTTGCCGAACACCCCACCGGGCAGCGTCAGCGGGATCCGGGCGCGGGAGCCCTGGACAGGCGCAGGAGCGGGGAAGACCGCACGGGGCAGCGGAGCAGCCATGACGCACCTCTTCGTGCCGGTGGATCCCGGAGCGGGATCCGTTCGAGCATCAAGACACCGCGGATTCGTCGAACGTGACAGGGCCCCGGTGTGGCCACCATCACTCCAGCATGGCAAGGACATCGCGCAGGGCAGCCTCGACGGCCGGGCGGCGCGACGCGGGCAGGTCGGCGATCAGCGAGCGTTCCAGATCGAGCTGGGCCGGCAGTGCCCGGTCGATGACATCCCGGCCGGCCTCCGTGAGATCGATCAGCGCGGCCCGGCCGTCGGCCGGATCCGGGTGCCGGACGACCAGGCCCCGGGTGGCCAGTGCCTTCAGCCGTTTGGTCACCGCAGCGCCCGACGCCGAGGTGGCATCGCGCAGCGCCCCCGGGGAGAGCGGCCCGCCGGTCCGGCGCAGGGCGGACAGAACGTCGAACTCGCCACGACCCAGTCCCAACCCCGCCAGCAGCTCGTCGCTGTGCCGGTTGATCACCGTCGCCGACCGCAGGATCCGGCCGATGATGCCGATCACCTCGACATCCAGGCCGGGTCGCAGCTCGAGCCACCGGGCCTGGATCGCATCCACCGCGTCGGGTGTCGAGGAACTCACACGGGCAGCGTAGGACCACCGAACTAGTTCACGGGTAAACTATCGAACCGTCATGAGTCTGCTCAGAGAGTTCACGTCGGTCGGGCCGCACGCCGCGGCGCACCGGGTCGCCACCAGGGTTGCGGTGTCGATGGCGGTGCCCCTGGTCGTCCTGGTCGGGATCGGCCGGGCCGACCTCACGCTGTACGGCGCGTTCGGCGCCTTCTGCTCGCTCTACGGCCGGAACCGACCACGCCGGGCCCGGTTCCGCACCCAGGTCGCCGCCGGCATCGCCTTCGTCGCCGCGGTGACGATCGGTGCGGCAGTGGCGATCTCGCCGGACCGGCAGTGGCTGGTGATCCCGGTCGCCGCCGTCGCGGCCGCTGTGATCACCGCGCTGTCGCAGCGGCTGCGTTGGCATCCGCCGGGGGCGCTGTTCCACCTCTTCGCGCTGACCGCCTGCGCCTCGGTGCCGCAGACCCTGGCCCACCTGCCGCTGGCGCTCGGGGTGGCGGTCGCCTCGGCGGTGGTGGCGCTGGGGATCGGGACCATCGGGCAGGCGCCGGGTCCGGCCGCGCCGGCTGCCCCCGGACAGATCAATGCCGTCGCGGCGGTGGAGGCGGGCATCGTGATCGCGGTTGCGGGGCTGGTGCCCACGGTCACCGGGCTGGGACATCCGTACTGGGCGATGGTGGCGGCCGCCGCGGCCATCGGCGGCGCCGGCCGCACGGCGAGACTCGTCCGGGCCGGACACCGGGTGGCGGGGACGCTGGGCGGCCTGGCCATCGCCGCGATCGTGCTGCTGCCCGCACCCTCGGCACCGGTGCTGCTGGTCGTCGCCATCGCCGCGCAGCTCGGGGCGGAGCTCTTCGTCGGCCGCAACTACGGGCTCGCGCTGCTCTTCGTCACCCCGCTGGCGCTGGTCATGCTGCAGCTGGCACACCACGTCGACCCGCTGGTGCTGCTGCGGGATCGCTTGCTGGAGACGGTGATCGGTGCGGCGATCGGCATCGCTGCGACCCTGCTCCTGCACCGTGCCACCAGGCGGGACACTCAGTCGCCGAAAGCAGCCTCCACGGCGGCGGCGAACGCGGCCATGGTCGGGAACTCCAGGTCGTAGCCCACCCCGTCGCCCGGTTCCCGGGTGGCGCCCCACCCGGGAGCGTCGTGCCGACGATTGATCCACACCGAGGCCAGGCCCTCCCGGTGGGCCGGTACGTGGTCGTGGTACAGGCTCTGCGCGACGTGCAGCAGCTCGTCACGGGCCACCCCGAGATCGTCGAGAGTGCCGGCCAGCGCGGTGAAGTGGGCCGGGCCCGGCTTGTAGCCGCCGACGTCCTGGGCGGTGATGACCGCCGTGAATTCACCGCGCAGCCGCAGGTTGCTGGCCGCGAAACCCGCGCGGTGCACGTTGGACAGGATGATCAGCCGGTAGCGGCGGGCCAGGGACGCCAGCGCGTCCGCGGAGTCCGGGAAGGCCGGCCAGTCCGGGACGGAAGCGCCGAGCCGGCCCGCCCACTCCGCCGACTCCGCCACCCCGAACGCCGTGCACACCCGGTCCATGGTCGCGGCGAGCACATCGGGATACAGCAGTGTCGGCTGCTCCGCCTCGACATCGGACTCGGCGGCGGCGAAGGCCTGCAGCAGCTCCTCGTCGGAGGCGACCACCCCGGCAGCGTCCGCCCACGGGCGCAGGACGGCAAGAATGCCGCTCTCCCAGTCGATCAGCGTGCCGTAGCAGTCGAAGCTCAGTGCCCGGAAGCGGGTCAGGTCCAGCGTCACGCGCCCGCCTCAGAGCTCGAACGGAGTACCGCTCACCGGCACCTGCCAGGTCGCACCAGAAGGGCCCATCGTCTCGAACCGGCCGAAGTACGCGCCCACCGCGACCGGCGCGATCACCGCGTCGTGGATCGGGAAGGCATGGGCCGCACCGACCGCGCGGTGGAAGTCGATGGCCTCCTTGACCGCCATCCACGGCGCCGCGGCCGGCAGCGCCAGGACCTCCACCGGCACGTCCGGCACGTGCAGCGCGTCCCCGGGGTGGTACAGCCGTCCGCCGATCAGGAACGAGGCGTTGGGGATCACCGGCAGCTCGCGGTGGATGACCGCGTGGTCCCGGCCGTGCACGGTCACCGGCGTGCCCACGTCGAAGGCGTCGCCCGCCGACGCCGCGACAGCCTCCACCCCGCCCGCCACCAGCTTGCCCGCCGTCTCCGGGTCGGTGATCAGCCGGGCGTCCGGGTTGGCGGCCAGCAGCGCGGGCAGTGCCGCCATGTCCAGGTGGTCCGGGTGCTGATGGGTGACCAGCACGGCGGTCAGCCCGGTGACGCCCTGGAAGCCGTCCGAGAAGTTGCCGGGATCGATCAGGATGCGGGCGTCCGCGTCCTCCACCAGCAGGCAGGAATGGCCGAACTTGGTGATCTGCATACCGCTGAGGCTATTCCCAGCCCCGGACCCCACCCGGCGCCGGGATCAGTGCAGGATCAGCCAGGCCGCGACGAAGCCGAGCGAGTTGGTGGCCCAGTGCAACAGCATCGTGGTCTTCACGCCCTTGCCGAGCCGGGTCAGCGCGCACATCAGCACCCCGGCCACGGTCATCGACACCACGGCCAGCACGGTCGCCCACACCTGGCTGCCGCCCAGCGCGTCGGCGACCGCCTGGTTGCCGGTTGCGATGCCGATCGACGGCAGGATGTGCCACAGACCGAACAGGAACGACGCGCCCAGCACCGGTCCCCAGCGCCAGCGGATCGCCGGGGAGGCGCCGAACAGCGCCGGCAGCACACCGCGGAAGGCGACCTCCTCCAGCACCACCGTGCCCAGCGGGATCCGCACCAGCACCTGGTAGAGCATCAGACCGACCCCGGCGTCGGCGGCCCGGGAGTCGAGGAACGCATCACGCGTCCCGGGCAGGATCATCCCGAGCGCGAAGATCAGCGCGGTGCCGGCCGCCAGCAGCAGGCCCACCCCGACCGGCCGGTGCCAGTGCCGGATGCCCAGCCCGACCGCCACCGGCCCGGCCCCGCCCCACTTCGCCACCAGCAGCAGCAGCACCGCCATGCCGAAGTTCCACGGCACGTAGGCCCAGCCGGGAAGCACCCGGTTGGACATGACGTTGCTCAGCACGAGCAGCAGGACCGCGACGGCCAGTGCGATCCACCGGTACCGACGCGCGTGCCGGACGTGGCGGACCTGCGGCGCGGTCCGGACTCCGGATGTGGTCATGGTCCTATGGTGGACCCGGAAGCCGTGCGGCGGGTGTGTCCCGTGGCAGCAGGGCGCGCGGGTGGGTGACGAGGTGGGCATGAACGAGAAGACACCGGGCGGGACGGCACCGGACGAGGCGGTCCTCACCCAGCGCGATCCGTTCGCCGACTTCCTGCGGGCCTTCTCGCTGATGGTCGTGATCCTGTGGCACTGGTGCTTCACCATCCTGATCTGGAACGACGACGGCCCGTTCGCCACCAGCCCGCTCGGCTTCAGCTCCGGCCTGTGGATCTTCACCTGGCTGCTCCAGGTGCTGCCGGTCTTCTTCTACATCGGCGCCTTCGTGCACCTGAAGGCCTGGGGCCGGGCCGCCGGCCGCGGTGAGCGGATCTGGCACTTCGTGCTGCGCCAGGCCCGCGAACTGGCCGTCCCGGCCGGCCTGCTGCTGCTCACCTGGATCGTGCTGGGCATCGTCGTCGGCACGGTGTTCGACCTGGACTGGATGGGCAAGGCCGTCATGCTGGTGGTCTCGCCGCTCTGGTTCGTCGCGGCGTACCTGTTCTTCGTGCTGATGATGCCGATCACCGTCTGGCTGCACCGCCGGTTCGACCTGCTGGTGCTGATCGTCCTCGGCGGCCTGTCGGTGATCGTCGACATCCTGCGCTTCCGCTACCACGTGCCCTACGTGGAGTGGGCGAACATGATCTTCGTCTGGGGCTTCGCGTTCCAGCTCGGCTACTTCCACGAACGCATCGCCGGGCTGGACCGCGCCGAGGCCTCGGTGGCCGGCCGGACCAACTGGGCCTACCAGTCGGAGAAGTCCCGGCAGCTGGCCTGGGCGATGACCCTCACCGGGCTGTTCGCGCTGGTCGGTCTGGTGTTCTCCGGGCTCTACCCGGGATCCATGGTCGGCGTGCCGGGCCAGGGGTCGAACATGGCGCCGCCCACCGTCTGCATCATCGCGCTGACCATCTTCCAGGTCGGGGTGTCCGAGCTGATCCGCCCGTGGGTGATCCGGCATCTGGGCTCCGGCGGGGTGTTCGCCCGGGTGATGGGCCTGATCACCCGGTTCGCGCTGCCGCTCTTCCTGTTCCACACCACCGGCATGGCGCTGTCCCGCGGCGTGGAGTGGGCTATCTTCGGGCTGCAGTCCGAGGCCACCTCACCGACGCTGATCTGGTGGCTGCTGCGTCCGGTGGCGATCATCTTCCCGCTGATCGCGACGCTGCCGGTCATCTACCTGTTCGTCCGCCGGCACAAACGCACGGAGGCCAGGAGGGCCGCCGCGGCGCGATAGGCTGGGGTACGGCCGAACCCCGGCTGGAAGTGCGGACCGGGGTCAACATCAACACAGGGAGCCCCGCCGTGGCCCGCGTTGCCGTCGACGTCGTGATCAAGACCGAGATCCTCGATCCGCAGGGCAAGGCGATCCTCGCCGCGCTCGCCCGTACCGGACACCCGGGGGTCTCCTCGGTCCGCCAGGGCAAGCACTTCGACCTCGAGGTCGACGACACCGTCACCGACGAGGACCTGGAGCAGATCGCCGGCACCCTGCTCGCCAACCCGGTCATCGAGACCTGGACCGTGACCCGGGTCCAGGCATGACGGCCCGGATCGGGGTCATCACCTTCCCGGGCACGCTGGACGACGTCGACGCCGCCCGCGCCGCGCGTTACGCCGACTGCGAGGCCGTCGCCCTCTGGCACGCCGACGAGGACATCAAGGCCGTCGACGCCGTGGTGGTGCCCGGCGGGTTCTCCTACGGCGACTACCTGCGCGCCGGCGCCATCGCCTCGCAGGCCCCGGTGATGCGCGCCGTCATCGACGCCGCCCGCGGCGGGCTGCCGGTCTTCGGTATCTGCAACGGTTTCCAGATCCTCTGCGAGGCCGGCCTGTTGCCCGGCGCGCTGGTGCGCAACGAGCGGCTCCGCTTCATCTGCCGCGACCAGTGGCTGAAGATCGAGAACACCAGCTCCGCCTGGACCTCCCGGTTCGAGGCCGGTGCCGAGATCCTGATCCCGCTGAAGAACGCCGAGGGCCGGTACGTCGCCGACGCCGCGGTGCTCGACGAGCTGGAGGGGGAGGGCCGGGTGCTGGCCCGCTACATCGGCAGCGCCGTCCCGCAGGCCCCCGACTACACCGCCAACCCCAACGGCGCGCTCCGCGACATCGCCGGGATCTGCAGTGCCGACGGGCGTGTCGCCGCGCTGATGCCGCACCCCGAGCACGCCATCGACCCGCTGACCGGCCCGACCGACGACGGCCTCGGCTTCTTCCTCTCCGTCGTCGACCATCTGCAGAAGGTTGCCGCATGACCGTGCCGGCCCAGGACACCGTCGAGACCGCCTCCGCCACACCGGATCAGGCCCAGCCGTACCGCGAGCTCGGACTCAAGGACGACGAGTACGCGAGCATCCGGGAGATCCTCGGCCGGCGCCCGTCGGACGCGGAACTGGCGATGTACTCGGTGATGTGGTCCGAGCACTGCTCGTACAAGTCGTCCAAGGTGCACCTGCGCTACTTCGGCGAGACCACCACGCCGGAGATGCAGAGCAAGATGCTCGCCGGCATCGGCGAGAACGCCGGTGTGGTCGACCTCGGCGACGGCTGGGCCGTGACGTTCAAGGTCGAGTCGCACAACCACCCGTCCTACGTCGAGCCCTACCAGGGCGCGGCGACCGGGGTCGGCGGCATCGTCCGCGACATCCTGGCGATGGGCGCCCGCCCGGTCGCGGTGATGGACCAGCTGCGCTTCGGCCCGGCCGACGCCCCCGACTCGCAGCGCGTGGTCCCGGGTGTCGTCGCCGGCGTCGGCGGCTACGGCAACTCCCTGGGCCTGCCGAACATCGGCGGCGAGGTCGTCTTCGACGCCTCCTACGCCGGCAACCCGCTGGTCAACGCCGCCTGCATCGGCGTGCTGCGCTCGGCCGACATGTACACCGCGCACGCCTCCGGCGCCGGTAACAAGGTCATCCTGTACGGCTCGGCGACCGGCCTGGACGGCATCGGCGGCGTGTCCGTGCTGGCCTCCGAGACGTTCTCCGGCGAGGGCTCCGGGAAGAAGCTGCCCAGCGTGCAGGTCGGCGACCCGTTCGCCGAGAAGGTGCTCATCGAATGCACTCTCGAGGTCTTCGCCGCCGATCTGGTGGTCGGTATCCAGGACCTCGGCGGCGCCGGCCTGTCCTGCGCCACCTCCGAGCTGGCCGCTGCCGGCGACGGCGGGATGGCGATCGACCTGGACCGGGTGCACCTGCGGGCCGAGGGGATGACCGCGGCCGAGATCCTGTCCAGCGAGTCGCAGGAGCGCATGTGCGCGATCGTCACCCCGGACAAGGTGGACGACTTCCTCGCCGTCTGCGCCAAGTGGGAGGTGGCGGCCGAGGTCATCGGTGAGGTGACGGAGACCGGCAGGCTGGTGATCACCCACGGCGGCGAGGTCGTGGTCGACGTGCCGCCGCGTACCGTCGCCCACTCCGGCCCGGTCTACGAGCGGCCGATCGCCCGGCCCGCCTCGCAGGACGGCCTGCAGGCCGACACCACGGCATCCCTTGTCCGCCCAGAGGTCTCGGACCTCGGGCCGCTGCTGCTGCGGATGATCGCCTCGCCGAACCTGTGCTCCCGCGGCTGGATCACCGATCAGTACGACCGGTACGTGCGCGGCAACACCGTGCTGGCCCAGCCCGCCGACGCCGGCATCGTCCGGGTGGCCGAGGACTCGGCCAAGGGCCTGGCCATGTCCACCGACTGCAACGGCCGCTACACGCTGCTCGACCCGTACCGGGGCGCGCAGCTGGCGCTGGCCGAGGCCTACCGCAACGTCGCCACCACCGGTGCGGTGCCGCTGGCCGTCACCGACTGCCTGAACTTCGGCTCGCCGGAGGACCCGGCGGTGATGTGGCAGTTCCAGCAGGCCGTGCACGGCCTGGCCGACGGCTGCGCAGAACTCGGGATCCCGGTCACCGGCGGCAATGTCAGCTTCTACAACCAGACCGGCGCCACCGCCATCCTGCCCACCCCGGTGGTCGGCGTGCTCGGGGTGATCGACGACGTCCGGCGGCGCACGATCCCGGGCATCGGCCACGACACCGGCGAGACGCTGATCCTGCTCGGCGAGACCCGCGACGAGTTCGACGGTTCCGCCTGGGCCGAGGTGGAACACGGTCACCTGGGCGGGGTCCCGCCGCAGGTCGACCTGGCCGCCGAGCGGCTGCTCGGCGAGATCCTGGTGGCCGGGTCGCGGGACGGGATGATCTCCGCCGCGCACGACCTGTCCGAGGGCGGCCTGGCGCAGGCGCTGGTCGAGATGTGCCTGTCCGGCGAGACCGGCGCCCGGGTGGTGCTGCCGCCGGACTCCGACCCGTTCGTCGCGCTGTTCAGCGAGTCCTCGGCCCGGGTGCTGGTCGCGGTGCCGCGCACCGAGGAGCTGCGGTTCACCGAGATGTGCAGCTTCCGCCAGCAGCCGTGGGCCAAGGTCGGCGTCGTCGACGCGACCGAGAAGACCCTGGACATCCAGGATGTCGCGGTGCTCGGGCTCGACGAGCTGCGCGCCGCCTGGTCCGGGACGCTGCCGGCGCTCTTCGGCTGACCCTCGCGGTCCACCCCGCGCTCCACCCCCGGGTGGAGCGCGGAACCAACCCCCGGGCCGATCCGCCGGGGGCCTTTCCGGACGAACCTTGATGTCAACAGGCCGGGCACCCCGCCGGGCCGGACATCCAGGGAGTCCGACATGAGTGAGTTCGTCACCTCGTTGCTGATCAGCGGCGGCATCTTCGCGATGATGATGCTGACCCAGTTCGGCCGGCGCGCCTACAAGCTGTCCCACGTGACCCGGCCGGTGATCATCGTCGGGGTGTTCGCCGTCATCTACCTGCGCGACATCCCGCTGACCGGAGCGGCTCTCGTCGTTTACGGCGCCGGCATCGCGATCGGTGCCGCCTTCGCCGCGGTCGCCGTGCTCACCACGAAGCTGGAACGCACCGGTACCGGGTTCGTCACCGTCACCGGCCTGCCGTTCCTGTTCACCTGGCTGGTCGCGATGCTGCTCCGGGTCGGCTTCGTCTGGGCCGTGGACAACGTCGATGCCTTCCGCAACCAGGTCGGTGAGTTCATGATCAACACCGGCATCTCGGTCGACTCCTTCGCCCCGTTCTTCGTGCTGATGGCGCTGACCATGGTGCTGGGCCGGGTGATCGCCGTCGCCGTCCGGGCGCACCGGCTCGCCCCGCAGCCGGTCCCGGCCATGAGTGCGCGATGATCGCAGTCGCCATGAGCGACGCACCGGCCACCACCGCCGCCGACCTGCCCGAGGGCAGGCGGCGGCTGTGGCGTGGGGAGCGGTGGACCCAGCTGGTGGTCAGTGCGCTGATCCTCGCCGCGGCCTGGATCAACATCCGGCCGCTGGGCCTGACCGGGCTCGCCGGCCTGACCACCCTGCTGCTGGTGCTGAACACCGCGGGCGTGCTGCTGCGGCACCCGACGGTGGTCCGGATCCCGGACCGCTGGCAGTCCGGACTGCTGACCGCGTGGACGGTGGTGGCGGTCGCCCTGCTCGCCGTGTCGTCGGCGTCCATCGCGCCGGCCTTCGCCTACCTGGTCGCCGGGAGCGCCGGATACCGTCTGCCGGCCCGCATCTCGGTCCCGCTGGCCTCCGGGTCCTCGATCGCGAGCGCACTCGCCGTGCTGCTGCTGGACCACGCCGGGGTGGTGTCCGGCTGGCCCTGGTACCTGGGATTCACCGTCGGTCTGCCCGTCTTTCTCGGCATCGCCAACCGCAGCCGCGACCGGGCGGTGGAGAGCGCGCTCGCCGCGGCGGCCGCCGACCGCCGGGCCGCCCGCGCCGAGGCACGGGAGGCGGCGCTGGCGGAACGGGCGCGGATCTCCCGGGACATCCACGACGTGCTCGCGCACACGCTGTCCGGTGTCGGCATGCAGCTGGAGCTGGCGGACCTGCTGCTGGAGCAGGGGGACGTCGAGCGGGCCCGGGCCGCCGTGGGCACCGCGCACAGCCTGGTCCGGGAGGGCACCACCGAGGCGGGCCGGGCGGTGCGGGCACTCCGGTCGGACGCGCTGCCGCTGCGGGAGACGCTGGCCGCGCTGTTCGACGGGACCTCCGATCTCACGGTGACCGGGTCGGCCCGCGAGCCCGCGACGGAGGTGGCGCAGACGGTGGTGCGGATCGCGCAGGAGGCGCTGACCAACGCCCGCCGACACGCGCCTGGCGGGCTCGTCCGCGCACGCCTGGTCCTCGGCGACGGCGCGGTGCAGTTGTGGGTGGAGAACGGGCCGGGCGGTGCGGGGTCCGGCGCCGGTTCGGGCATGGGGCTGGTCGGCATGCGGGAGCGGGCCGGGCTGCTGGGTGGCCGGGTGGACGCCGGTCCGCTGACCGTCGGGCCGCTGTCCGGCGGCTGGTCGGTGCACGCCGAGCTGCCCGGATGAGCGAGGATGCCGGTATGGACGCCCCGCCGATCCGGCTGCTGATCGCCGACGACCAGGCCGCGATCCGCGAGGCGCTGGCCACCATGCTGGACCTCACCCCGGGCCTGGAGGTGGTCGGCACGGCCGCCGACGGCGCCGCGGCGGTGGCCGAGACCCTGCGGCTACGGCCGGATGTCGTGCTGATGGACCTGCGGATGCCGGTGCTGGACGGGGCCGGCGCCACCGCGCGGATCCTGGCCGCCGCGCCGGAGGTCGCCGTCCTGGTGCTCACCACCCACGCCGACGAGCCGTCGATCCTGGCGGCGTTGTCCGCAGGTGCCCGTGGCTACCTCACCAAGCAGGCCGGCCGCGCCGACATCGCCCGCGCGGTACGGGCGGCGGCCGCCGGCCAGTCGGTGCTGGACCCGGAGGTGCAGGCACAGCTGGTCCGGCTGGCCTCGCACCCGCCGACCCCGGTCGCTGCCGTACCGGACCTCCCGGTGGAGCTGTCCGAGCGGGAGACCGAGGTGCTCCGGCAGATCGCCGGCGGGCTGTCGAACCAGGAGATCGCCGCCGCCCTGTTCGTCAGCGAGGCCACCGTCAAGACCCACATCAACAACCTCTTCGCCAAGACCGGGGTCCGGGACCGGGCGCAGGCCGTCCGGTACGCGTTCCTGCACGGGCTGGGTGGCGACCGGTGAGCCTGCGGACGGAGGTCTGCGTCGACGCGGTGCCCGCCGCGCGGCTGGCGGCCCTGCTCGGCGCGGACCGGATCGAGGTGTGTGCGGCCCTCGAGCTGGACGGGATCACCCCGTCGGCCGGGATGATCGCCGCCTGCGCCGACCTGCTGCCCGCCCGGGTGCTGATCCGGCCCCGGGCAGGGGATTTCGTCTACGACCGGGACGAGATCCGCTGCATGGCCAAGGACATCGAGCATGCACTGGACGCCGGTGCCGAGGGGGTGGTGGTCGGCGCGCTCACCGCCGGCGGCCGGGTGGATGTCGAGGCGATGCACCGGCTGCTGGGTGCCGCCGGGTCGGCCCCGGTGACCTTCCACCGTGCGTTCGACGCGTGCACCGATCCGCTGCACGCACTGGACGACCTGATGGAGCTGCCCGTCGATGCGGTGCTCACCTCCGGTGGTGCGCCCGATGCCGCGGCCGGTGCGGAGCTGCTGGCCGAGCTGGTGCGCCGGTCCGACCGGGAGGTCGAGGTGATCGCCGGTGGCGGAGTGCGACCGGGCAACGTGGTGGCGCTGGTGCGGGCGACAGCGGTGCACACGGTGCACTTCTCGGCGAGTGTGCCGGCCGCCGGCGGGCGGCGGGTGCTGGACCGCGAGGTGCTGCGGGCGACCCTGGCCGAGGTGGAGCAGTTCAGGGACGCGCCGGCGTCCTGAGCACGGCCTCGACACCGCGCCGGGTCAGCCGGTCCCACCGCCGCAACGACCGGACCATCGCGTGTCCGGCACCGGGCAGCAGCACCCGGATCGGCGTGATGCCCTCCAGTCCGGCCCGGCTGAACCAGGACCGGGTGGACTCCTCGCTGCACGTGCGGTCGGCCGACCCCTGCACGGCGACCAGAACCCTTGCCCGCAGCGCGGTGTCGACCGGCTCGTCGTCCGGCAGCCAGGGGGCGAGCAGCACCGCACCGCGGATCCCAGGATCGCCGGCCACCCGGACCGCGACCCGGCCGCCCATCGAGTGGCCGACCAGCACCACCGGGACGTCCGCGTCCTCGCCGGTGAGAACATCTGCGGCCCAACGGGCGTCGTCCACCGCCTCGACGCCGCTGTCGTTCCAGCCACGGATCCGGTCGCGCAGCAGTGCGACCGCGGCGTCGGGGATCCGCCGGTGCAGCATCCGGGCGATCAGCCACATCCGCAGCACCGCCGGGTCGGTCCATCGGGTGGGGGACTCCGAGATCTCGTTGCCGCCGTGCAGCACCAGCACCCTGACCCGGGGCGGCCCCGGGCGGCGCGGCGCCCACCGCAGCAGGGCGGCACCGTCGGGGGAGCGCAGCACCGGCAGCACCGCCCCACCTCGCTCCGCACTCGTTAGCCTGGCGACATCATGCCCAGAAGAACTGTGAACCGGCAGGATGCCACGGCGGCCCTCGAGACGGCGCGCACGACGCCCGCCGCCGGGCTGGAGCCGGACGAGCTGCGCCGCATCGTCCGGGACACCCTGCTCTGGTTCGCCCAGCAGCACCCCGGGAAGTCGGTCGAGGTCAGGGTGCCGCCGATCGCCGCCGTGCAGGCCGTCGAGGGGCTGCGGCACACCCGGGGCACCCCGCCGAACGTCGTCGAGACCGATGCCGCGACCTGGGTGGACCTGGTGGCCGGCCGGCTCGGCTGGCAGGACGCCGTCGCCGACGGGCGGGTGCGGGCCAGCGGGACGCGGGCGGACCTGTCGGCGCTGCTGCCGCTGACCTGATCCGAACCGGAGCCGCTGCGCTGCCGTTGCATGAGGGTGAGGTCACACCGGATCCGGGACGCGGACAGCCGCCTCACAGGTTGCTCGCAGGGAACTGACCAGCTGGGCGGACATCGTTCGGGCAGGGCCCGGCCGCCGGGCACGATGCACAGGAAGGGCGTGACATGCGACTGCACCGGGCTCTGCTGACCGCCGGTGCCGTGGTGGTCATCGCCGCCGGCGGCCTCGTGGTGCTGGACGAGCGGAACTACGACGATCAGCAGGTCGCGCTGGGGAACAGCGTCGCAGGCACGACTGCGGTGGCCACTGCCGCCGACCCGGTCACCGTGGCGCCGCTGACCACCAGCACCAGGAGCACCACTTCCGAGAGCACGCCGGAGCAACTGTCGGTGCTGCCGTCGGCGGGCGCGCCGCTGGCGCCGTCGCGGACCTCGACGAGCAGCAACTCACCCACTGTGTCGGCGAGCTCTTCGAGCACAGTCGCGACCACCTCCTCGACCGGGCCCACCGAGCCGGTCAGCACTCAGGACGACCAGACGGTGGCACTGCTGGCGTCCCGGTCGGTGCTGGCCGCGGCGCGGGCGGGGGTCTCCGAGCAGGTGGTGGTGCTGGACCGGGAGTTCGGGCAGACGATCGCCTCCGCCGGGTCCGGCGGCACCGTGCCGGCGATGAGCCTGGTGAAGCTGTTCATCGCCACCGACGTGCTGACCACCGCGGGTGGCCCGGACGACCTCGACCCGGTCACCGCGAAGAACCTGTGGACGATGATCAGCGAGTCCGACGACGAGGCGGCGCAGGACTTCTACGACACCCTCGGCGGCGACGCGATCATCGAGCGCACCGTCAAGCGGTACGGGCTCGCCGACAGCACCCCCACCCCGTCGCCCGGCTACTGGGGCGACGTGCAGGTCACCGCCGCCGATGTCGCGTCCCTGCTCCGCCAGGCGCTGCAGTCGCCGGTGACCGGTCCGTGGCTGGAGTCCGCCATGCTCGCCTCCACCGACGAGGGCTGGGACGGGTTCGACCAGGACTTCGGGATGAACGCGATCACCGGCGCCGGCGCCAAGCAGGGCTGGGGCTGCTGCCTGTCCGGTGTGCTGGCCATCCACTCCGCCGGGTTCACCGCGAACCGGATCGTGGTCGTGCTGTCGACCTCCGCGCCGGACGCGTCGTCGCGAGAGCTGGGCACCGCGGACGGCCTGATGGCCGACGCCGGCGTGCGCACCGCGATCCGTGAGGTGAGCGCCACAGCGGCGGCCCTCGCCGCCTGACGGTGCTCCCGGGCGGGGGTCCGGACCGGGTACAGTGGGGTACCGCTGTTCCCCTCCGTTCGCCGGCCGTCGTGGCCGGTGGAATGCCGCCCGATCATCTGCGACAGGAGCACGGTCACGTGGGTACTGGTGCTGCAACGCCCCTCCCGCTCATCACGGACGACTGGGACGCCGCCACCGATCAGGGCCCGCGCGAGGAGTGCGGTGTGTTCGGTGTCTGGGCACCGGGCGAGGACGTCGCCAAGCTCAGCTACTACGGCCTGTACGCCCTGCAGCACCGCGGCCAGGAGGCCGCCGGCATCGCCGTCGCGGACGGCAGCCAGATCGTCGTCTTCAAGGATCTCGGCCTGGTCTCCCAGGTCTTCGACGAGCAGACCCTGTCCTCGCTGCGCGGGCACATCGCCGTCGGCCACTGCCGCTACTCCACCACCGGTTCCACCACCTGGGAGAACGCCCAGCCCACCTACGCGGTGACCGAGGTCGGCTCCGGGATCGCGCTGGGCCACAACGGCAACCTGGTCAACACCGCCGAGCTCTCCGCGCAGGCGGCCCGGCTCGGCGGCCGCGCCGCCAAGGGGCGCGGCACCACCGACTCCGACGTGGTCACCCGGCTGCTCGCCGCGGCGGCCACCGATGCCGGGGTGCTCGGAGCCGCGCTCAGCCTGCTGCCCACCCTGCAGGGTGCCTTCTGCCTGGTCTTCTGCGACGAGCACACGCTCTACGCGGCGCGCGACCCGCACGGCGTGCGCCCGCTGGTGCTGGGCCGGCTGGACCGGGGCTGGGTCGTCGCCTCGGAGACCGCCGCGCTCGACATCGTCGGCGCCTCCTTCGTCCGCGAGGTCGAGCCGGGCGAGCTGCTGGCCATCGACGCCGACGGGCTGCGCAGCGAGCGCTTCGCCCCGGCCGAGCCCAAGGGCTGCGTCTTCGAGTACGTCTACCTGGCCCGCCCGGACACCACCATCTCCGGCCGCGGCGTGCACGCCACCCGCGTCGAGATCGGCCGCCGGCTCGCCATGGAGGCCCCGGTCGAGGCGGATCTGGTCATCCCGACGCCGGAGTCCGGCACGCCGGCGGCCATCGGGTACGCCCAGGCCTCGGGCATCCCGTACGGCCAGGGCCTGGTGAAGAACGCCTACGTCGGGCGCACCTTCATCCAGCCCTCGCAGACCATCCGGCAGCTGGGCATCCGGCTCAAGTTGAACCCGCTGCGCGACGTCATCCGCGGGAAGCGGCTGATCGTCGTCGACGACTCGATCGTCCGCGGCAACACCCAGCGAGCGCTCGTCCGGATGCTGCGCGAGGCCGGCGCCCTCGAGGTGCACGTCCGGATCGCCTCCCCGCCGGTCCGCTGGCCCTGCTTCTACGGCATCGACTTCGCCTCCCGGGCGGAGCTGATCGCCAACGCCGGTGACGTCGAGGCGGTGCGCCGGTCCATCGGCGCGGACACCCTCGGCTACGTCACGCTGGAGTCGCTGATCGCCGCCTCCGAGCAGCCGAAGAACCGGCTGTGCACGGCGTGCTTCACCGGCGAGTACCCGATCCCGATCCCCGCGGTCGTCGGCAAGCACGTGCTGGAGGGCATCGAGCGCGGTGTCGCCGGCAGCGCCGCCCCGGTCGCGGTCGGTGGGTACGGCGCCGAGGACGCACTCACCCGACCCTGACCCCACACCCGCGCCGGCCGGCTGCCGGTGACGTCGTGCGCGTGCGCGGCGCAGCACCACGAAGGACCATCGAGACGTGAACGACCAGAGCACCAGACACCCGATCGGATCCGGGGCCACCTACGAGGGGTCCGGTGTCTCCATCGCCGCCGGCGAGGCCGCCGTCGACATGATCAAGCCGTTCACCGAGAAGACGCACCGGCCCGAGGTGATGGGCGGCATCGGCGGCTTCGCGTCGCTGTTCCGGATGCCGATGAACAAGTACCGGGAGCCGGTGCTGGCGTCCTCGTCCGACGGCGTCGGCACCAAGTCGGCGATCGCGCAGGCGATGAACGTGCACGACACCATCGGCATCGACCTGGTCGCGATGGTCGTCGACGACCTCGTCGCCTGCGGCGCCGAGCCGCTGTTCCTGCAGGACTACATCGCCTGCGGCCAGGTGATCCCGGAGAAGATCGCCGCCATCGTGTCCGGCATCGCCGACGGCTGCGTCAAGGCGGGTTGCGCCCTGGTCGGCGGCGAGACCGCCGAGCACCCCGGGCTGATGGCGCGGGAGGACTACGACCTGGCCGCCACCGCCGTCGGTGTCGTCGAGTCCGACGACATCCTGGGGCCGGACCGGGTGCGGGCCGGTGACGTGGTCATCGGCATGGAGTCCTCCGGGGTGCACTCCAACGGCTACTCGATGGTCCGCCACGTGCTGCTGGACATCGCCCGGCTGCAACTGGAGGGTCACGTCGAGGAGTTCGGCCGGACGCTGGGAGAGGAGCTGCTCGAACCCTGCCGGATCTACACCCAGGACTGCCTGCGGCTGGTCCGGGAGACCGACGTCCACGCCTACGCGCACATCACCGGCGGCGGTCTGGCCGGCAACCTGGCCCGGGTGATCCCGTCCCACCTGACCGCGCGGCTGGACCGACGCGCCTGGACCCCGCTGCCGGTGTTCGGCTACATCGCCGGGCACGGCCGGGTGCAGCGCCCGGAGATGGAACAGGCCTTCAACATGGGCATCGGCATGACCTGCGTGCTCGCCCCCGACGACGTCGACCGGGCGATGGCGATCCTGACCGCCCGCCACGTGCCGGCCTACGTGCTGGGCACCATGGAGGCCTCGGACGCGAACGCCCCGCGGGTGCTGCTCGAGGGCGAGCACCCGCGGTTCTGAGCGATCCGCGGCGGTCCCGGGCTCAGGCCCGGATCAGCGAGCCGTCCGCGGTGACCTCGTGCGCGTCCACGTCGTCGAACCAGACGCCGCCCGCGCCCAGGTAGCGGAAGCGGATCTCCTCGCCCGCCGGCACCGCGACCGAGACGCTGCGGGTGCCGTTGCTGCGCCGCACCAGTCGGTGGGCGCCCGGGCGCCAGTCGTTGAAGGTGCCGACGGCGGACACCGGGCCGTCGTGCACGTCGTCCGGCAGGACGAACTGGATCTTCGTGGTGGTGCCGTTCGGCTGGATGCGGATGGTCACGAGCGGGCTCCCGGGGTCTGACGGGTGATCGGTGAGGGCGCCGCAGCAGGCGGCACGCACATCGTGCGGCCGGAACCCCGCACGACACGACAGGGCGCGCCGGTCCGCATGCAACGGTGACCGAGTTGTCACTTGGACGAAACGGGCTTTCCCGGCTATGGTGCGGTGCTTTCGGTACCTTGCGTGACATCGGTTGCGGCGTAGGAATTGTCGCACCCGATGACAACTGATGTGGCGATGGTCTTCTCGAACTGCGAGATACCTGGTCCCGATCGTTACGGCGCGATATCAGCTGGGGGGCAACAGGTGTTGCGCTCGGTGGCGGTGGTGGGTGGCCTCGTCCGGCCTGCCGAGCGCCTCGTAGAGCTCGGCGAGTTCCTCCTCGACGTAGCCGTCCGGCGCGTCGTCCTGGCTCAACCTCGACTGGATGGCGAGGGCCTCGTCGTGGCGGCCCAGCGACCGCAGTGCGCGGGCCACCGACCAGTGCGCGATGTGCACCTGCTCGGCGGTGCCGTGCTCCAGGTACACCTCCAGCGCACCCTCGAACTGGCGCAGCGCCCCCTGGTGGTCGCCGGCGTCGTGATGGGACCAGCCGAGGTTGTTCCGCAGGGCCCCGGCCCACCGGCGGACGCGGGGGTCGGCCGATCGGCTGGTGACGATCAGCGCCTGCCCGGTGAGTTCGTCGGCCTCGTCCGGCAGCACGATCGCCAGCATGTGCAGCGCATCGACGGTCAGGTACTCCTCGCCCGCCGATCCGGCTGCATCCAGCGCGGTCCGGAAGAAGGGGACCGCGGCCTCCGGGGCGCCACCGGAGCGCAGCAGGCGGCCGCGTTCCAGGGCCACCCGGGCCTGCACGACCGGTGTGCTCGTATCGACCTGGTCCAGCAGCGCGCTCGCGCCGGCGCCGTCACCGGCGAGTCCGAGGGCGCGGGCCAGCTGCGTGGTGAGTTCCGCCGCGATCACCGGGCGGTCGGCCGGCAGCACCGCCAGCGCCTGCCGGAACCGGTCGGCGCTCGCCGCGGGGTCGTCGAAGTCCCACCAGGCATCGAGGTCGGCACCGTCGACACGGTCGCCGTGATCAGCCGTCACCGGCCCATCCTGGCACCCGGTCGGTGGTTCCCGCGGGTATCAGCCGGCCCGACCGCGCCTCCTGCTCACGACCAGCACCCACAGCCCAGGCAGGACACCATGCTCAGGTTCGCCCGTCCCGTCGATCCGCGCTTCGTGCCCACCCGGGACCTGCGCAGCAGCGACCGGCCGTGGCAGGCACCGGCGGTGACGGCGGAGTGCGAGGAGCGGCTGGTCAGCCGGACCGAGCGCGAGCGGTTGCTGCGCCGGGGCTGATCGATCAGCGGTGCGAGGTGCGCGAGGCGTACCCGCCCGCGGGCTCGTCCTCGTCGTCGTCCTCCGCGTAGGACGCGTAGTCCGAGTACTGGTCGTCCTCGTCGTCGTCCTCGGTGACCGGGGGATTCACCGGCCCACCGGTCGACAACTCACGCTCCAACGCGTGGGTGTCGAGAGACCCGGTCGAGTACTTCAAGTCCCTGGCGACCTTGGTCTGCTTCGCCTTCTGACGGCCTCGCCCCATGAGCGGACCCCCTTGCACGTTGAAAGGGGGCGGCCACATGGGCGGCCCCGGGTTCAGTGTCTGTCGTGGTTCCCAGAGTACAGGTCCGCCGGGGCTCTCCGTGCGCCGTCCCGCCGATCACCGACGGTGTCACAGGCACCGCGGGGCCTGCGCCGATGGCGCGGGTGATCAGGCCGGGCGCAGTGCGGGCGCCGGCTCGACCGTACCGACCGGCACGCCGCCGCCGAGCACCGTCCCGGTGCCCAGTTCGTCGAGCAACGGCGAGTCCATCCCGAGCAGCCGCAGCCCGCTGACCAGCGCGGGCATCCGGGCCCGGTCGCCGCCGTCGCTGATCTTCACCGCGACGGTGCTGCCGTCCGGCAGTGCGGCGCAGTGCACGCCCTCGGCACCACCCTTGACCAGCAGTTCCGGGTGCGCCTGCATGAGCCGGGTGTCCTCCCGGCCGGTGCCGCCCACCATCTCCGGGAAGGCGCGCATGGCGGTCGCCACGGAGCCCTGGTGGGTGTCCGGGGCGGAGGCGTTCACCCGGCCGAAGGCGCGGGCCAGGCCGGTGAGCGAGATGGCGAACAGCGGCGCCCCGCAGCCGTCGATGCCGACGGCGACCGGGTCCTCGCCGGCCAGCCCGGCGACGGTGGCGGCGACGGAGCGCTGCAGCGGGTGCTCGGTGTCCAGGTACGAGGCGGTGTCCCACCCGGCCGCGACGCAGGCGGTGAGCATGCCGGCGTGCTTGCCCGAGCAGTTCATGTAGATCCTCCGCGGCGCGCCACCGGCGACCAGCACCTCGTTCCGGGAGCGCTCGTCCAGCGGCAGCGCGGTCGGGCAGCCGAGGTCGTCCTCGCCCAGCCCGATCCGGGCCAGCATGCGCAGCGCCCGTTCGGTGTGCGCGGCCTCGCCGGAGTGCGACGCGGCGGCCAGCGCCAGGTCGGCATCGTGCAGGTCGGCGCCGGCGGCCAGCATCGCGGTGGCCTGGAACGGCTTGTTCGACGAGCGCGGGAACACCGGGGCCGTGACGTCACCGAAGGCGTGCAGCACCGTCCCGTCCGGGCCGGTCACCACCATCGAGCCGTAGTGGCTGCACTCGTGGAAGCCGGAGCGGATCACCCGGACCAGCTCGGTGGGGCCGGTCGGGGACGTGGACTGCTGCGTCATGTGCCCAGTCTGGCCCATGAACGGGTGGCCCGGTGACCGTCAGGAGGCGCCCAGCACGGAGCGCAGCACGGTGGGGTCGATGTTGCCGCCGGAGACGACGGCGACGGTGGTACCGGCCGGCAACCGGTCCCGGTGGTGCAGGAAGGCGGCCGTGGTGACGGCGCCGGAGGGCTCCGCGACCAGCCGGGCGTCGAGCACGAGACGCCCGGTGGCGTCGAGGATCTCGTCCTCGGTGACGGTGATGATGTCGGCCACCTGGCTGCTGATGTGCTGCCACGGCAGCTCGCCGACGCTGAACGTGCGCAGGCCGTCGGCGACGGTCCGGGCGGTGTCCGCCGGCGTCCAGCCGATCCGCCGGCCGGTCCGCTTGGACTCGGCGGCGTCCCCGGCGAGCTCCGGCTCGACCCCGATCACCTGCACGTCCGGGCGCAGCGCGGCGATGGCCGCGGCGATCCCGGAGATCAGGCCGCCACCGGACACCGGCACCAGCACGGTGGTCAGGTCCGCCGGTGCGTCCTCGTCGATCTCCAGGCCGATGGTGCCCTGGCCGGCGATCACGTCCCGGTGGTCGAACGGCGGGATCATCGGCATCCCGGTCTGCTGCGCCAGTTCCTCCGGGCGGCTGAACCGCTGCTCGACCGGTACCAGCTCGACGGTCGCGCCCAGGGCCTCGGTGGCCTCGATCTTGCGGCGCGGGGCGTTGTCCGGGATCACGATGTGTGCGGTGACGCCGTAGAAGCGCGCGGCCCAGGCGACGGCCTGCGCATGATTGCCCGAGGAGTGGGCGAGCACCCCGCGGGCGCGGACGTCCGGGTCCAGGTGGGCGATGGCGTTGAGTGCGCCGCGGATCTTGAAAGCGCCGATGGGCTGCAGGTTCTCGGGCTTGAGCAGCAGCTCCGGCCAGGGGGAGTCGAGCAACGGGGTGCGCACCGCGTGCCCGCGGATCCGGTCGGCGGCGGCGCGGATCTCGTCGATGCCGACGAGTTCCTGGGTGGTCTCCGGGAGCACGGTCACGGGCGCCGCACCTGGGAGAAGGCGCGGCGGTCGATCGCCGAGACCGGGGGAGCGGTGTCCGGGTCGGCCATGTCGTCCGGATCGGCGACCGCGTCCACCCCGTCGGCCAGCAGCGGCGCGCCGAGCGGCACCGACCGCTTGAGCAGGGCCAGCGCCATCGGGCCGTTCTCGTGGTGGTGCGCGGAGCTGCCGACCCGGCCGACGACCCGGCCGTCGGCGGTCAGCAGCGCGCTGCCGATCTCGGGCAGCCGGTCGACGGAACCGTCCAGGTGCAGCCGGACCAGCCGGCGCGGCGGACGGCCGAGGTTGTGCACCCGGGCGACCGTCTCCTGACCGCGGTAGCAGCCCTTGTGCAGGTGCACGGCGGTGTCCAGCCAGGGCAGCTCGTTGGGGATGGTCTTCTCGTCGGTGTCGATGCCCAGGCGAGGGGTGCCGGCGGCGATCCGCAGCGCCTCGTGCGCCCAGGTCCCGGCCGGGCGGGCGCCGGCGGCCAGCAGCTTCCCGGCGACGGCGGCGAATTCCGCCCGCGGGACCAGCAGGTCGATGCCGGCGGGGTCGGCGGAGATCAGGATGCCGCTCTGCTCCATGGCCTGGCCGGGGGTCGGCGCCCGGTCGAGAAGGTCTGCGGTGGTGAGGGTCCCGTCGGTGCGTGCGCCGATCAGCCGGAGCCGGGCGAGGTCGGCCGGCGCCACCTCGACCTTCGACCAGAAGACCATCATCGTCAGGTACTTCAGCAGGGCCTCGCCGTGGCCCGGGTCGGTCACCAGGTACACGGTGCCGCCGACCTCGGTGATGGTGAAGGCGTGCTCGACGCGGCCCTGCGGGTCCAGCACCAGTCCGTCGGTGCGGCTGCCGTCGGGCAGGTCCGTCAGGTGCTGGGTCGTCAGGGTGTGCAGCCAGGTGAGCCGGTCCGGGCCGGTGACCATCAGCACGTCGTGGTGCGACAGGTCGACCAGCAGCGGGTGCCGCCCGGCGGCGCGTTGCTCGCCCATCGGGTCGCCGTAGTGCCAGGCGACGGCCTCGTCGTCGCCGGAGCCGGCGACGGCGCCGGGCAGTCCGAGCAGTGGTGATGCGGTCACATGGTGTCCTTCGGGTCGGGTGCTGGTCCCAGTCTGGTGCAACCACCGTTCGGGCCGGTCACTTCCCGGGTGCGCGGTGGTGCGGCTCAGTGGTGGGCGCCGGCCTCGTGGCGCTGGTGGCTCGCCGGCTCCAGCTGGAAGGTGGAGTGCTCGACGTCGAAGTGTCCCGAGAGGCATTCCTGCAGGTGGTCCAGCACGACCGGGCTCAGTCCCCGCTCGAAGCAACGGTCGGAGATGACCACGTGCGCGGACAGCGCCGGCAGGTCGGAGGTCACCGTCCAGGCGTGCAGGTCGTGCACCGCGATCACCTCCGGTACCTCCAGCAGGTGGGACCGGATGTCCTCCAGTGACATGCCCTTCGGCGCCGCCTCCAACAGCACCCGGCCGGACTCGCGGAGCAGGCTCCAGGCCGACCGGAACATCAGCGCCACCACCAGCAGCGAGGCGATCGAGTCGGCCCGGACGTACCCGGTCAGCACGACGACCAGGCCGGCGATCGCCGTGCCGATGAAGGCGTAGAGGTCGGTGAGCACGTGCTGGAAGGCACCCTCGACGTTGAGGCTGGTGCGGTTCGCCCGCGCCAGCACCCAGGTCGCGGCGACGTTGACCAGCACGCCGACGATCGCCACCACCAGCACCGGGCCGCCGTCCACCGGCGGCGGGTCGATCAGCCGGCCGATGCTCTCCACGCCGACCAGGGCGCCGACCACCAGCAGGGTGATCCCGTTGATCGCCGCGGACAGGATCTCCGCACGCTTGAGGCCGAAGGTCCAGCGGTCGGTGACCGGCCGGGCGGCCAGCGAGATTGCCCACAGCGATCCGGCCAGCGCGCCGACGTCGCTGAGCATGTGGCCGGCGTCGGCGAGCAGCGCGACCGAACCGCTGATCAGCGCGACGATCACCTCGCCGACCATGAACCCGCCGAGCAGCAGCAGTGCGATCCACAGGTACTTGCGGTCGGCCCCCGGCTGCACGCCGTGGCTGTGGCCGTGGTCCTTGCTGCCGTGGTTCTTACTGCCGTGGTCGCTGTGATCGCCGTGGTCGTGGGCGGTGTCCACGTGCCGGTGGTGGCCGTGGTCCCGGCCGTCGGCGCCGAGGTCGCGCAGCGGGCAGGCGGCGCAGGCCGGTCCGGCTCCCGCGATCCCTCCCGCGCCCGTCCCGTCCCGGTCGCAGGTGCAGCTCATGACGAGTGCCCGATGTGCTGCAGGCCCAGGTCGAGCAGCTGCCGGACGTGCGAGTCGGCGAGCCGGTAGAAGCTCATCCGGCCGGCCTTGCGGACGTGCACCACCCGGTGCGCGCGGAGCAGGCGCAGCGCGTGGCTGACCGCGGACTCGCTCATCCCGGCCGCCGCGGCCAGGTCGTGCACGCACAGCTCGCCGGCGTCCAGCAGGGTGATCAGCAGCGTCAGCCGGCCGGGATCGGACAGCACGCCGAAGATGTCGGCCAGTTCGGACACCGCCTCGGGGGCGGGCAGGTCCGGGGTCTCCCGGGCGGTGGCGACGGTCATGGGTGGTCCTTCGACGCTGTTCTGCTGAACATCTGAGTGATCGTTCAGATGTTCCACGGTAGTCGCCGTCCCGCACCCGTGTCGATCACCCGGTCGGTGTGAAGCGGGCCACGTCCGGCCCTTGTGGAGCGACGACGGGGGTGGGATGCGCGCACAATCTGCCCCATGGCGGGTGACAGTGAAGTCTCCATCGGTGACATCGGGCTGCTCGACGGCCCGGGAGGCGCCGCGTTGTTCGGTGCCGGTTTCCAGGGCGGCGGTCCGTACGTCGAGCTGGGGCGCGAGGAATGGGCGGCGCTCGCCCGGTCCACGCCGCTCCCGCTGACCAGCGGCGAGCTGAGCCGGCTGGCAGGGCTCGAGGACCCGATCGACCTGGACGAGGTCGCGACGATCTACCTGCCGCTCTCCCGCCTGCTCAACCTGTACGTGGCCGGCACCGGTGCGCTGCACCGGGCCACCTCGACGTTCCTCGGCGAGCGCTCGGCCCGCACCCCGTTCGTCATCGGTGTTGCCGGGTCGGTCGCCGTCGGGAAGTCGACCACCGCCCGGGTGCTGCGCGAACTGCTGGCCCGGTGGCCGGACACGCCGCGCGTCGAACTGGTGACCACCGACGGCTTCCTGTTCCCGAACGCCGTGCTCGAGCAGCGGAACCTGATGGACCGCAAGGGTTTCCCGGAGTCCTATGACCGGCGCCGGCTGCTCCGCTTCGTCGCCGAGGTGAAGTCCGGCGCCGCCGAGGTGCGGGCGCCGCGGTACGACCACCTGACCTACGACATCCTCCCCGACGACGAGGTCGTGGTGCACCGGCCGGACGTGCTGATCGTCGAGGGCCTGAACGTGCTGCAGCCGGCCCGGGGCGGTGACGAGGCCAGCGCGCTGGCGGTCAGCGACTTCTTCGACTTCAGCATCTACGTCGACGCCGAGACCGAGGACATCCGCCGGTGGTACGTGGAGCGCTTCCTGCGGCTGCGGGAGACGGCGTTCAGCGACCCGGAATCGTTCTTCGTGCGGTTCGCCGAGCTGTCGGACACCCGCGCGGTGGAGCTGGCCAACCAGTACTGGAACGGGATCAACCAGCCGAACCTGGTCGACAACATCCTGCCCACCCGCGGGCGGGCCAACCTGGTGCTGACCAAGGGGCCGGACCACGCCGTCTCCAAGGTGCGGCTGCGCAAGCTCTGAACCGTGGCATCCGATCTGCTGGTGGCGTTGCTGGACGGCACCCTGGTGCCCGCCGACCGGCCGCTGCTGCGTGCCGACGACGCCGGGGTGACCCGTGGCGACGGCTGCTTCGAGACCACGCTCGCGGTCGCCGGTGTTCCCCGTGACCTGCCGGAACACCTGGCCCGGCTGCAGCTCTCGGCCGACCTGCTGGACCTGGTGCTGCCCGGCCCGGAGGACTGGACACGCGGGGTCGACGCCGTGCTGGGCGCCCGGCAGGGT
Organism: Nakamurella alba; assembly: GCF_009707545.1. Lineage (NCBI taxonomy): Bacteria > Bacillati > Actinomycetota > Actinomycetes > Nakamurellales > Nakamurellaceae > Nakamurella > Nakamurella alba. Next base: position 338,942 of record NZ_WLYK01000008.1, read on the forward strand.
GCGGACCAGGTCGTCCGGCTGATCGCCACCCGCGGGCCGGAGGGCGGCATCCCGACCTGCTACGTCACCGGTGGTCCGGTGCCGGCGAGCAGCGTGGCGCAGCGGACCGCCGGGATCCGGGTGGCGCTGCTGGAGCGGGCGGTGTCGGGGGCGGACGCGGCCCGGATGCCGTGGCTGCTGTTCGGCGCCAAGACCCTGTCGTACGCGATGAACATGGGCGCGCTCCGGTGGGCGGCCGCCCGCGGGCTGGACGACGTGCTGTTCGTCGGATCCGACGGAGCGGTGCTGGAGGGGCCGCGGTCCAGCGTGGTGGCGCTGCTGGAGGACGACACGGGACCGGTGCTCTGCACGCCGCCCGCCGACGGGATTCTGGACGGGATCACCGTACGGCGGTTGCTCGGGGCAGCCGACGCGGCCGGTCTGGCGACCTCGCGTCGACTTCTGACGGTGGCCGATCTGCAAGCGGCCCAGGGGGTCTGGCTGACATCCTCGGTCCGGTTGCTGGCGCCGGTCACCGAGCTCGACGGGTCACCGTTGGTCGACGGCGGGTGGACGCCGCGGCTGGCGGCCCTGCTGGAGGTCCCGGCCTGACGTGTGGGCGGGCGGTGGGGCCGGGTGCCGCCCGCCCCCGCGCGGCGCGGCGTGCCCGGGCGGACCATAATCGGCGACATGGACCCCCGCGCCGGAAAGCCCGCCCAGCCGTCCGACCTGATCGACGTGGACGCGCTGCTGTCCGCCTACGAGGAACTGCACCCCGACGTCTCCGACCCGTCGCAGCAGGTGGTGTTCGGCACCTCCGGCCACCGCGGTTCCGCCTTCGACGCCGCGTTCAACCGCGACCACATCCTGGCCATCACCCAGGCGATCTGCGAGTACCGCGCCTCCCAGGGCACCGACGGCCCGCTGTACATGGGCGCCGACACCCACGCGCTGTCCGCCCCGGCCACCGCCACCGCGCTGGAGGTGCTGGCGGCCAACGGCGTCACGGTGATGCTCGATGTCAACGACGGCTACACCCCGACCCCGTCGGTGTCGCACGCGATCCTCAAGGCGAACCGTGGCCGGACCACCCGGCTGGCCGACGGCATCTGCGTCACGCCGAGCCACAACCCGCCCCGGGACGGCGGTTTCAAGTACAACCCGCCGAACGGCGGCCCCGCCGACTCCGACGCCACCTCGGTCATCGCGGCCCGGGCCAACGACCTGCTGCGCGGCGGGCTGGCCGGGGTGAAGCGGATGCCCTACGAGCAGGCCCGGGACGCCGACACCACCGGCTACTACGACTTCCTCGCGTCCTACGTGGGCGACCTGGAGAACGTCGTCGACATCGATGCGATCCGCGACGCCGGCGTGCACATCGGTGCGGATCCGCTGGGCGGGGCGTCGGTGGCCTACTGGGGCGCGATCGCCGAGCGGCTGCGTCTCGACATCACTGTGGTGAACCCGGATGTCGATCCGGCCTGGTCGTTCATGACGCTCGACTGGGACGGCAAGATCCGGATGGACTGCTCGTCGCCGTACGCGATGGCCTCGCTGGTGGACAAGGCCTCGCAGTACGACATCGCCACCGGGAACGACGCGGACGCCGACCGGCACGGGATCGTCACCCCCGACGGCGGTCTGATGAACCCGAACCACTACCTGGCGGTGGCGATCGACTACCTGTACCGGCACCGCACCGAGTGGTCGCCGGACACCGGCGTGGGCAAGACGCTGGTCTCGTCGTCGATGATCGACCGCGTGGTGGGCGATCTCGGCCGCCGGCTGGTCGAGGTGCCCGTCGGTTTCAAGTGGTTCGTCCCCGGGCTGATCGACGGATCCATCGGGTTCGGCGGCGAGGAGTCCGCCGGGGCGTCGTTCCTGCGCAAGCGGGGCACCGTCTGGACGACGGACAAGGACGGCATCCTGCTGGACCTGTTGGCCTCCGAGATCCGTGCGGTGACCGGGATCTCGCCGTCCGAGCGGTACCGCGAGCTGACCGCGAGGTTCGGCGACCCGGCCTACGCGCGGGTGGATGCGCCGGCCACCAAGCCGGAGAAGGCCAAGCTGGCCAAGCTCTCCCCGGAGGACGTGAAGGCCGACACCCTGGCCGGGGAGAAGATCACCGCCCGGCTGGTGAACGCGCCCGGGAACGGCGCCGCCATCGGCGGTCTCAAGGTGACGACGGAGAACGCCTGGTTCGCCGCCCGCCCCTCCGGCACCGAGGACGTCTACAAGATCTACGCCGAGTCGTTCCGCGGCCCCGAGCACCTCGCCCAGGTGCAGGCCGAGGCCCGCGAGGTCGTCTCCGCCGCCCTCGCCTGACCCACCCGGGTCAGCCGACGACGCGGGTGAGGGCGGCGGAGGCGTGGGGGGCGAGCTCGACGTCGCTGTGCGCGCGCTCCTCCACGTACGCCAGGCGGCCGTCGGGGGTGACGCCGTAGAGGCGGGTGGCGCCGACGACCGGGTTGTTGGACGAGGCGGTGCGGAAGATGCCGTCGGTGGACAGCGCCCAGCTGGCCACGGAACGCGGCTGGCCGTAGAAGATCTCGATCCGGCCCTCGGCGTGCGCCACCAGCAGCTCGATGGAGCCGTCGGGCTGCGGGCGCCAGAACCCGACCTCGCGGGCGGCCGGCTTGTCGGGGCCGCCGTCGCCGCCCAGGGTCCAGGTCACCGACTCGTAGCGGAGGAAGGGGCGGCCGTCGTGGGAGATCACGATCTGCTGGCCGAACTGCGGTGTCCGGGCGTCGGGCTCGTTCCCGTAGAGACCTTCGCCCTGCCAGACGCCGACCAGCGGCAGCAGGGTGACGCAGTCCGGGTGGATCTCCGGCCCGAGGCGGACGTTCGCGGTGTCCGGCGGGATCGGCAGCGCAGGCGCGTCGGCGATGTTCAGGTCACGGGTCGAGACCGCACGCTCGTCGGCGGCGACGATGGCGGCGTCGCCACTGCCCCGTACCGGTCCGTCACCCGCACCGTCGCGGGCGACACCGTTGTCGTCGGATGGATCGGAAGGAGAGGTCACTTGTCCTCGTGCAGCAGCCGGTACACCACGTAGATCGCGAACCAGGTGATCAACAGGCCCACGGCGACCAGCAGTCCGGTGAAGAAGATTTCCACCATCGCAGCTTATCGGAGCAGGTCCGGCCACGCCCCCACGCAGAACGCCCTGCCACCAGTGAGCAATACCTCACCGGTGGCAGGGCGTCTGTGCAGAACAGTGCAGAACAGGTGCAGGACGAGTCAGGCGACCAGCACGTCGACCGGGTGCACGCCGGTCCCGACGGTCACCGGGGCGGAGCCGTTGCCGGAGCGCGACAGCGCCCGGACGGTCCAGTCGCCGGGGGCGGCGAAGAACCGGAAGTCACCGTCGGCCGAGGAGACGACCTCGGCGGTGAACTCACCGGTGGAGTCCAGCAGCCGGACGAAGGCGCCGGCGACCGGGGCGTTCCCGGCCAGCACCTTGCCCTGCAGGACGGAGGCGGAGGTGGCATCGAAACCGGCCGGCAGATCCGCCGTCTGCTCGGGCGCGCCGCAGGACGCAGTCATGGTTCCCGTCACTTCCCCGCGCCGAGTTCGACCGGCACGCCGACCAGCGAGCCGTACTCGGTCCACGAACCGTCGTAGTTCTTGACGTTGGACTTGCCGAGCAGCTCGCGCAGCACGAACCAGGTGTGGCTGCTGCGCTCGCCGATCCGGCAGTAGGCGATGGTGTCCTTGGAGCTGTCCAGACCGGCCTCGCCGTAGAGCTCCTCGAGCTCGGCGTCGGACTTGAAGGTGCCGTCCTCGTTCGCGGCCTTCGACCACGGGACGTTGATCGCGGACGGGATGTGCCCGGCCCGCTGCGACTGCTCCTGCGGCAGGTGCGCCGGGGCGAGCAGCTTGCCGGAGAACTCGTCGGGAGAGCGCACGTCGACCAGGTTCTTCGTGTTGATCGCGGCCACGGCCTCGTCGCGGAAGGCCCGGATCGACAGGTCCTGGTCCTTGGCGACGTAGCTGGTGGCGGCGCGCTCGGGCACCTCGGCGACCAGGGTGCGGCCGTCCAGTTCCCACTTCTTGCGGCCGCCGTCGATCAGCTGGACCGCGTCGTGGCCGTACAGCTTGAAGTACCAGTACGCGTAGGCCGCGAACCAGTTGTTGTTGCCGCCGTAGAGGACGACGGTGTCGTCGTTGGAGATGCCCTTCTCCGACAGCAGCTTCTCGAAGCCGGCCTTGTCGACGAAGTCGCGGCGGACCGGGTCCTGCAGCTCGGTCTTCCAGTTGATCTTCACGGCACCGGGCAGGTGACCGGCGTCGTAGGCGCTGGTGTCCTCGTCGACCTCGACGAAGACCAGGCCCGGGGTGTTCAGGTTCTGCTCGGCCCAGTCGGTGCTGACCAGGGATGCCTCGCGGCTCATGACGCTCCTTCTTCGTGTGCTGTGCTCAGGGAGTGCGGTTCCTGACAGCGCACACGGGCGCCACCAGGCAGGGGGCGGGTGCGGCGGACGCGCGGGATCACCGCGCGGAGCCGGTCGGATCGGGAGGGATCAGGACGCGGCGGGGCACCCGGTGACACAACACAGCGCGCTGCCGACCCTGACCAGGTCGACCGCGCGCCGGGAGGTCAGCAGCGGGCCCATGGGATCGAGGGTAGCAGCCGGCCCGGAGCCGCTGGGACGGTCGTCCCACCATCTGGGACGACCACCGTCACCAGCCGAAACTGCCCGGTGATCCCTTGAACGGGCCGACCACGTCAGCGGTGATCCAGCCGCCGTAGAAGCCGCCGTCCTGCGGCTGCACCCGCTCGCCGCCGACCGTGCACTCGACGAGCGCCGGGTACCAGGACACCATGCCGGCGATGGACCGGAACCCGGGCGTCGGGTCCTCGTAGCTCCAGGCCGCCGCCTCCAGCACCCCGTCCGGGATCCGCACGTCCCAGTAGGTGGCCAGGCCCTTCCACTCGCAGACCGTGCCGCGCACCGCCGATCGGGTCAGCGCCCTGGGTGCGACGGCGTCGGCCGGCAGGTACCAGTTCGGCGGGTGGCTGGTCTCCAGCACCCGCACCGCTGCCGACGTCCGGGCGAGTTCTTTCCCACCGGCCCGCACCGTCACCTCGAGCGGTGACGGGTCGATCCGTGGCGGACGCGGGTAGTCCCAGACGGACTCCTGTCCGGGGCCGGCCGGCAGTGGTCGGGGTCTCATGGGCCACGGGTTCCCCGACCCGGCCCCGGCATGCGGGAACGATCAGCGGTTGGCCCGGAACCAGCCGGACAGATCGACGATCAGGTCGATCGGTCCCGGGGAGTCGTTACGGACGTCGACCGCGCCGAATCTCCAGTCGCCGACCGCGACCGCACCGGACACCCCGCGGCCGATCGGGAAGTTGACCGTGCGCACGGTCGCCGGATCGATCCCGGTCGGGTAGGCCGCGATCGAGCCGGTGTTGGACGGCCCGGTCACCGACAGCGTCAGCAGCATCCCCTCCCGCCGGTCGTTCGTGCCCACGGCGGCCCAGGCCTCCACCACGACCACCTGGCCGGACCCGAGCAGCGCCCCGGGCCGGGTGTCGAGGATCCGCCTCGGGCCCACCGGGACGTAGGCGCCGGGTGTGTCGCCGGTCCCGGGCAGGAAGTAGCCGAACCGGTCCACGATCACCTGGACCGGGCGCGACGAGGTGTTCCAGATCCGGATCCGGCCGGCGGGGCAGGAGGGTGTGACGGCCATGTTCGCGACGGTCCGCCCGGCGACGAACTGAACGGTGGCCACCCCCGGCCGTGGCCGGCCGTCGCAGTCGACCACCAGGTTGCCGGCGGCCGCCGGCGCCACGGCCGAGAGGTTCAGCAGCATGGGCGATGTCACCGGTGCCCCGAACCCGCCCCCGCTCGCCGGCACCAGGGCCACCGAGCCTCCGGCGGGGATCGGCGAGCGGCCGGCCGCACGGGTGTCGAGCACCCGGTACTGGACGCTGTTGGCGAACGTGCCCGGCTTGGTCGGTGGCCCGCTGAACCAGTACCCCGTGACATCTGCGAGCAGGTGCAGTCGGCCCTGGGAGTTGTTGCGCAGCACGACCTTCCCGCCAGAACCGAGCGGGAGGATCATCTGGTTGCCCACCGTGCTGCCCGGGGTGAAGTGCAGCAGCGGAGTGTTGCTCACGGCCGCCCCGGCGGCCCAGCCGTTGACCGAACCGGTGGCCGAGGGGCCTATTGCGGTGATGGTCAGGGCCACGGACTTGATCCCGGAGCCGACGACCGGCCCCCGCCCGGTGACCTGGACGGTGACCGTTCCGCCGGCGGGAATCGAGGCACCGGAACGGGTGTCGAGCAGGCGTGCGGGCCGGACGGCGCGGAAGGAGGCCGGGATCGGAGGCTCGGCCGCGACGATGGTGGTGGCGCCGCCGGCGGCCAGCAGCACCACGTCGCGGCCCGCGAGAAGGTGCTCCGCATCGGTCGCGACCGGTGTCCGCCGGAGGTTCCCCGTCGCCGGGTCGCCGGTGCCCAGTTGGTCGTTGGTGTTGCCGCCCCAGCAGTACGGCTTGCGGACGAACAGCACGCAGGTGTGGACCTCGCCGGCATCGATGACCGGGAACTCCGTCGCGGGTCCGGGCCAGTTCTCCTCGAAGGCGTCGTTGTACACCAGAACCGGGACCGTCGAGTCGGCATCGGTGCTGCCGGAGCCGAGCTGCCCGACGTTGTTGCCGCCCCAGCACACCACCCGGTACGACCCGACCGCGCAGGTGTGGGTCTGCCCGCCGGTGACCGCCGTCGCCACCCGGCCGGTCATCGCCCCACCGTCGACCTTCGTGGGCACGTTCTGGAACGACGAGCGGGTGCCGTCGCCGCGTTGGCCGTAGGAACCGTCGCCCCAGCAGTAGACCGCACCTCCGGCGACCGCGCACATGTGCTCGTCACCACCGCCGATCAGCGTCACCGCGCCCGGGAACCCGGCCACCGACACGGGTGTCGCCGACACCGCGATGTTCGACGGCCGGCCGGTCTGGCCGCCGGAGTTGCTGCCCCAGCAGAGCGCCCCTCCGCCGACGATCGCGCAGCTGCGGTACTTCCCGGCGTCGACGGCGGTGGCCCCGGAGGTGATCCCGGTGGACACGGGGACAAGGCTGGTGGCCGAACCGCTGCCGGACAGGCCGTTGCCGAGTTCGCCGTAGAAGTTGTAGCCCCAGCAGTAGACGCCGCCGGATGCGACTGCACAGGTGTGGTACCCACCGGCCGCGATCGCGGTGACCTGCCGCCCGATGAGCGGGCCGCCGACCCGGACGGGCGCGGTCCGCCGGGTGGTGGTCCCGTCACCGACCTGACCGTAGGTGTTGTCGCCCCAGCAGTACGCGGCGCCGCCGCTCACCGCGCAGGTGTGGCTCCCGCCGGCGGACACTGCGGACACCGGGGTACCGCCCGGGACACCGGCGACCGGCACCGGTGCCGCCCGGGTGACCAGCCCGCCGTCGCCGATCTGTCCGCTGCCGCCCAACCCCCAGGCCACGGCGGTGCCCAGCGGGGGCGGGGCGGCCGCTGCGGCCGGCCCGGGCGGAACAGCGGCGGCGGCGGGCACCGCGATCACCCCGGAGACCAGCAACGCGACGGTGGCGAACAGGGCAGGAAGGGCACGGACGGTGCGCACGGGGACCCCCGGGGCGTCGGGGAACGGCGACCCGACCGCCGCTCCTGCGTCCGACAGGAAGCCCGGGAGCCGGGCCTGATAGGTGGTGGTGCCGGTTCCAGCCGATCGGCCCAGCGGTACCACCCGATCACCGCAACGCGGTCAGCGCGGGAGGGTTCAGCGCAGGGAGTCGGCGGTGATCCGTCCGGTGCTGGCCTGCAGGGTCAGGTTCGCCCCGTCCACCCCGACCGTGCCGGAGGTGATGTCGATCGGCAGTGCATCCAGCGGCACGGTGAGCGAAAGATCGTCGGCCAGCGACGCCGGCAGCGGCACGTCGACCCCGGCGGCCGACACCCCGGAGGCGGACAGGGCGAGCGCGCCGTCGGTGATCGAGACACCCAGGTCGGCGGTCACCGGGACCTCGTTACCGGCGACCGACACCGAGCCGGACAGCCGCAGGTCGCCGTTCGCGGTGGACCCGAGCTGCAGGTCCGGCACCTGCAGCGCGTCGCCCAGCGCCGACACCGGCACCGTTGCGGTCAGCGTCGCGCGCTCGGCGGCGAGCCCGTCGGTGCTGCCGGCGAAGGCGTCGGACAGCGGGTAGGTGACGTCGTACAGCTCCACCGTCGCCGCGACCGGCGCCAACGGGCCGAGCACCAGGTCGGTGGTGCTCAGGGTGATCTGCCCGTAGTCGCCCGGGAGCGCCTGCGCGAGGAAGGAGAAGCCGTGGATGTCGACGTCCGGCGCCACCTGGTTCCCGCTGCGGGTGGCGATGGCCTCGCCGGCCTTCGACTCGGCGATCGCCCGGCCGCCGATGTCGGCACCGACCACGAGCAGCAGCAGGACGACGAGGGTGATCAGCAGGGCGCGCACGTCGCCGATTCTGACCGGTGGGACCGCCTGCCGGGGCGGACCTGCGACGGCTGTGACCGGTCCGTCACCCGGCCTTGACCGGAACCAGACGGATCCAGCCGAGCAGCCGGTCGATCAGGTCCGGGCTCGCGCCCGACTCCGCATGTCCCATGCCCGGCTCCAGCCACAGCTCGCCGTGCCCGGCGGCCCGGTGCAGGGCCACACCGTGCGCCGGACCGAAGTAGTGGTCGGCGGTGCCGTGGACCAGCAGCAGTGGCAGGGGTGCGATGCCGGCGACCAGCTCGAGCGGGGTGTCGGGGACGTCCGGCCACGGGTCGGACAGCCGGACCCCCATCACCCGGCCGACGCCCGGACCCAGCGGGTGCTCCAGCAGCCAGTGCACCCGGCGCATGGCGACCGACTCCCGGATGAACCACCGGGACGGGGCCGACACCGACACCACCGCATCCGGCAGATGCGATCCCCGCGCCCCGTGCACCAGCGCCACCGAGCCGCCCATCGAGAAGCCGAGGGTGACGACCCGGCGGTAGCCGGCCTGCCGGGCCGCGGCGACCGCTGCGTCCAGGTCCAGGTACTCGTCCCGGCCGACCGAGGACCGGCCGCCCGACCGGCCGTGACCGCGGAAGTCCACGGCCAGCACGCCGACCCCGCCGCGGTGCAGCCGGCGCAGGATCCGCCGGGTGCCCGGCTTGCCCGTGGAGTGCGTGAAACCGTGCCCGACGACCACCGCCAGCGCCCGGTCCGCGGCCGGCAGGTGCACCCCGGCCAGGGCGACTCCGTCCGTGGTGACCAGCCGCAACGGCTCGGCCGACGGGGGGAGTGCGGCCCGTCCGGACCGGCCGCGGGATGACGCGCTCATGTCATGAGTGTGACCCCTGGACGACCATGACCTGCACAGGTGGTCGGGGGTGTGACGCCGGGTGATCGACCGGCGATGCCGGATTGTCCAGGTCGGGCGGTTAGTATCCCCCCGTACCGGGACCGCTCCGGACGGGTGGAAACCCCGCCGAGGCGATCCCCGACAACCGGTGGGAGGTGTCGCATGGACCTGTTGCTGCTCACCGCCGACCCGCAACCCGCCGGCGTTCTGCCCGCGGTCGATCTGCTGCCGATCAAGGTGCGCGCCGCCGCACCCGAGGCGGCCTCCCTGGTCACCTCCGGCCCGTACGACCTGGTGCTGCTCGACGCCCGGCACGATCTCGCCGCCGCCCGCACGCTCTGCCGGTTGCTCGGCTCGGACGGGCTCGCGGTCTCCATCCTGGCCATCGTCACCGAGGGCGGCATGGTCGCCATCGGCCCCGAGTGGGGGGTCGCCGACGTGGTGCTGGCCAGCGCCGGCCCGGCCGAGGTGCACGCCCGGCTGCGGCTGCTCGCCGCCCGCACCTCCTCCTCGGCCAACTCCGGGATGATCAGCCTCGGTGAGCTGACCATCGAGGAGGACACCTACACCGCCCGGCTGCGCGGCCGGCCACTCGAGCTCACCTACAAGGAGTTCGAGCTGCTCAAGTTCCTCGCGCAGCACCCGGGCCGGGTGTTCACCCGGGAGCAGCTGGTCACCGAGGTCTGGGGCTACGACTTCTTCGGCGGCACCCGCACCGTCGACGTGCACGTGCGGCGGCTGCGCGCCAAGCTCGGCCCCGAGCACGAGGCGCTCATCGGCACCGTCCGCAACGTCGGCTACAAGATGGTCCCGCCGTCCCGGGCCGGCTCGGCCGCGGGCGGCGCCGGGGCGTGAACGCGCCTGACGACTGGTCCGACGGGCTGTCGGACCACGCCGCGACCCAGGTCCGTGCGCTGGTGGCCGACGCGGCTGCGGTCGACGGGGTCGCGGCCCTCGGCGGGCATGTGCTGGAGGCGCTGCCGCACGGCCGCTTCCTGACGATCACCGCCGGCGGCGGACTCTCCGCGGTCGCGGTGGTGCAGCCCGGCGACCCCGCGGAACTGGTGGTCGCACCGGAGCGCCGGGGCCAGGGCCTCGGACGGCGGCTGGCCGCGGCGGCGATCGCGGAGGCCGGTGGGGTGTGGGCGCACGGTGACCTGCCCGCGGCGCAGGCGGTGGCCACCGCACTCGGTCTGGTCCGCACCCGCGAACTGCTGCAGATGCGGCGGCCGCTCGCCGGGTCGACAGCGCTGCCGCTGACCCTGCCCGAGGGCATCACCCTGCGGACCTTCGAGCCGGGCCGGGACGAGGACGCCTTCCTCGCCGTCAACGGTCGCGCCTTCGCCTGGCACCCGGAGCAGGGCCGGCTGGACCGCGCCGGGCTGGCCGGCGAGATGGCCCAGGACTGGTTCGACCCGGCCGGCTTCTTCCTCGCCGAGAAGGCCGGGACCGTCGTCGGTTTCCACTGGACCAAGGTGCATCCGGCGGAGGCCGGCACGCCGGCGGCCGGCGAGGTGTACGTCATCGGCGTGGACCCGGAGTCCGGTGTGCGCGGCCTGGGGCGCCCGTTGACCCTGGCCGGCCTGCGGCACCTCGAGGGCCATGGCCTGCAGGACGTGTTGCTCTACGTCGAGGGCGACAACGTCCCGGCCCGGAAGCTCTACGACGCACTGGATTTCACCGTCTCCCGCAGCGACGTGGTGTACCGGCCGATCACCCAGGACTGACGAAGGCGCGGAACCGGGTGGTCCGGCGCAGCCGGAACCCGATCGAGGTGTACAGCCGGATCGCAGTGGTGTTGGCCGCCGAGGTGTGCAGGAAGGCACGCTCGCCGCGCCCGGCGATGCCGAAGGCCACGGCACGGACCAGTCGGGTGGCCAGGCCCTGCCCACGCACCTCGGGAGCCGTGCACACGGCGCTGATCTCGGTCCAGCCCGGCGGGTGCAGTCGTTCCCCGGCCATCGCCACCAGCACCCCGTCGCGACGAATGCCGAGATAGGTCCCCAGCTCGACGGTGCGGACCCGGAACGGGCCCGGCTGCGTGCGGGCGACCAGGTCCAGCATCTCCGGGACGTCGGCAGCGCCCAACCGCACCGCCTCGGCGTCCGGCTCCGTGACCAGCTCGACGTCGACCAACTGCACACCCGGGACCGCGAACGTCTCCCGCCATCCGGCCGGTGCCGTGAACTCGCCGGACACCGACACCTCCGCACCCGGGCCGACCAGCCGGCGCAGATCGGCCCAGTGCGCCGGGTCCGAGATGTCCTGCACCGCAGCGAATCCGGCGACGTCCGGGTGGTACCGCGCGGCGTGGCCGAGCCGCTGGGCGAAGGCCGCGTGCGGTCCGGTGAGGGCGGCCCAGGCCGGGTTGTCCAGGACCGGGGCGCCCAGGGTCGGATCCGCCAGGACGGTGGGGTCTGCCGCGGACATGGGAGATCCTTCTGTGACGGTCGGCGAGAGGGGCGATGAAGGACGGTCTCTCGTAGGTCCTCGGACCGTACACCTCGCTCTCCGGCGACCTGTCCGGTGAATCGGTTCACCGGACCGTCGGTGGGTCCGGTCCCGAGAAGTGCTGATCTGCAGCGGTTCCGGTGACTTGACCCGGACCCGGATGCGGGTTAGGTTCAGCGCAGGTCATGAGTTCCAGCACCAAGCTCCGGCTCGCTGGACGGCAACCCTCCACCACGGTGGGGTGCTCCGGATGAGGACCTGGCCGGCCCGTTCGGGCCCGGCAAGCGTGGATGCGCCGTGCGGCGTTTCCCCTGGTGGTGAGGACGGCGACGTGAACGGGACCAGCCGCGGACGGATCGGCCTGCTGCCGGCCGTGCCCGCCGTGCTGCGCCGGCACATCGACCTGCACCGCACCTGCAGCGCACTCTGTCGCTGATCCACCCCGCACCTTCGGCGTGAATCCGCGCCGGTGAATGCCTCGTCCGTCGCCGACATCCCCTGTCCCGTCGACCGTTCCGGCCTGCCCGACGGCCGACGACTGCCCGAACCCCTTCCTCGGAGTGTGCCCTGTGAGTGCCCCGACCCATCCATCGCCGCCCGGTGCCGCCGTGACACCGGCCGACCCCGGACTGACATCCCTTGCCCGGCAACGGGTGATCCCGCTGCGGCACCCGATCCGCTGGATCGTCACGGCCGCAGTTGTCGTGGTGTTCGCGCAGGTCGTGCACGGCCTGGTCACCAACCCGTTCTACTCCTGGGACCGGTTCGGCTACTGGTTCCTGCGTCCGGTGATCCTCGATGGACTGCTGCGCACCCTCGAGATCACCTTCTATTCCGCCGTTCTGAGTCTGCTGCTCGGCATCCTGCTGGCCCTCGCGCGGCTGTCGGAGATCCCGTTGCTGCGCGCGCTGAGCTGGGCGTACGTCTGGTTCTTCCGGTCGGTGCCGCTGATGGTGGTGCTGCTGTTCGTCTACAACTTCAGCGCGCTGTACACCCACCTCGGTATCGGCGTGCCCTTCGGCCCGGTGTTCGCCTCGATCGGGATCAACGATCTGCTGCCGGTCACGGTCATGGCGGTGATCGCGCTCAGCCTGAACGAGTCCGCCTTCGCCGCCGAGGTGGTGCGGTCGGGCATCCTCTCCGTCGACCAGGGCCAGAGCGAAGCCGCTGCGGCACTGGGCATCCCGAGGTCACGGCAGTTCCGCCGGATCGTGCTGCCGCAGGCGCTGCGCTCCATCGTGCCGTCGTACGTGAACCTGCTGATCGGGTTGATCAAGGGGACGTCGCTGATCTTCTACGTCTCCGTGCTCGACCTCTTCGGGCAGGTGCAGTCGATGAGCAGCACCTACCCGACCGACATCATCCCGCTGCTGCTGGTGGCCAGCGTCTGGTACCTGATTCTCACCAGCGCGGTCTCGGTCGTGCAGTTCCACGTGGAGCGCCACTACAGCAAGGGTGCGCTCCGCACCCTGCCGCCGACCCCGCTGCAGAAGCTGCGATCGGCGCTGCGCCGCACTCTCGGAGGCCAGGCATGAGCGCCACCCCGGAGGCGCCGGCCGTCGAGATCATCGGCGCACACAAGGCATTCGGCACGCACCAGGTACTGCGCGGCATCGACCTGCAGATCCGCCGCGGGACCGTCACCGTGGTGATCGGACCGTCCGGCTCCGGCAAGTCCACGCTGCTGCGCACCGTCAACCACCTGGAGCGGCCGGACAGCGGTGTGGTGCTGGTCGACGGCGAGCCCATCGGTGTGCGCCGGCACGGCGACCGGCTGAAGGAACTGCCGGAGCGGGCGATCCTGCGGCAACGGGCCCGGATCGGGTTCGTGTTCCAGCACTTCAACCTCTTCCCGCACCTGACGGTACTGGAGAACGTCGTCGAGGCGCCGATCGCGCTGCGGCGCACCACCCCCACGCAGGCACGTGCACTCGCCCGCACCCTGCTGGAACGGGTCGGTCTGGCGGAGAAGGCCGATGCCTACCCGCGTCAACTGTCCGGCGGCCAGCAGCAACGGGTGGCAATCGCCCGGGCGCTGGCGCTGGAGCCGTCGGTCCTCCTGTTCGACGAGCCCACCTCAGCGCTCGATCCCGAACTGGTGGGCGAGGTGCTCGCCGTCATCAAGGATCTCGCCGCCACCGGTACCACCCTGGTCGTCGTCACCCACGAGATCGGCTTCGCCCGTGAGGTCGCCGACCGGGTGATCTTCATGGACGAGGGGGCGGTGGTCGAGGACGGCACCCCCGCGGCCGTCCTGGACCACCCCTCCCACCCCCGGACCAGGGACTTCCTGTCCCGCGTCCTGTAGTCCCGCACGTCACATCCATTCCGCAGCACCCACCCAGAGGCCCGGCACGACGCCGGCCCGGACACGAGGAGCACCAGCATGTCCCGCGCAGTACCACGCACCATCCGGAGATCCCTCGCCCTCGGACTCGGTACCCTGCTGCTCGCCGGGACCGCGGCGTGCGGCTCGACCGCGGCGGCCGACCCGGCGGCAGGTTCCGCCACCGCGACCGCCGCGCCCGGCAGCACGGCGGTGGTGGTCGGCGCAGTGTCCAACGGCGCGGCCACCGAGACCAGCATCGACGTCCCGACCGTCGCCGGGATCCGTGACCAGCTGCCGGCCGCGGTCAAGGAGCGCGGCACCCTGGTGATCGGGCTCGGTGCGCTGCCGGCCGGCTTCCCACCGCTGGCCTACGTCGGCGACGATCAGCAGACCCTGACCGGCGCCGAACCCGACCTGGGCCGACTGGTGGCCGCAGTGCTCGGGCTGACCCCGGACATCAGGAACTCGACGTGGGAGAACCTGTTCGTCGGGATCGACAGCGGGCGCACCGATATCGGCTTCTCCAACATCACCGACACCGAGGAACGCAAGGAGAAGTACGACTTCGCCTCCTACCGGAAGGACAACCTGGCGTTCCTCACCCTGGCGTCCAACGCCTGGGAGTTCGGCGACGACCCGGCCAACCTGGCCGGGCAGCGGGTCGCTGTGGGTCAGGGCACCAACCAGGAGCGGATCCTGCTGGCCTGGCAGAAGAAGCTCCAGGGAGAAGGGAAGAATTTCGATGTCGTCTACTTCCCGGACCTGAACTCGACGCTGCTGGCGCTGAAGGCCGGCAACCTGGACCTGTACTTCGGGCCCAACCCGGCCTCGGCCTACCAGGTGCGGCTCGCGGAGTCGACGGCCACGCAGTACAAGCTCGCCGGGCAGTACTCCGGCGCCGGCGAGACCCTGCAGGGCCTGATCGCCGCGACCAGCAAGAAGGGATCCGGGCTGAACGAGCCGGTGGCCGCCGCGATCAACTACCTGATCGAGAACGGCCAGTACGAGAAGTGGCTGGCCGCCTACAACCTCGCCGGCGAAGCGGTGCCGTCCTCGGAGATCAACCCGCCGGGGTTGCCGAAGAGCGACACCTGATGCGGACCTGCCGGGCGGGGCGCACAGCCCCGCCCGGCAGGATGACCAGGAGCAGGCACACCAGCAGGACCAGAGGGAGCAGTGATGACGGAGCAGCGTTCGGTGGTGGTGATCGGTGGCGGCCTGGCCGGGGCCTCGTCGGCCTGGCGGCTGGCTGCCCGCGGGCACCGGGTGACCCTGGTCGAGCAGTTCGAACCCGGGCACGACCGGGGCGCCTCGCACGGGACCTCCCGGATCTTCCGGCACGCCTACGAGGACCGGCGCTACGTCGACCTCGCGGCCCGGGCCGGGCGTGGCTGGGCGCGGTTGGAACGGCTCACCGGACGGCACGTGTACGACCGCACCGGGGCCGTGGACCACGGTGACCCGGTCACCGTGCAGCGACTGGCCGGTGTGCTCGGTGCGGCGGGCCTGGAGTTCGAGATCCTGTCGCCGGGGGCGGCGCAGCGCCGGTGGCCGGGGCTGCGGTTCGACACCGTGGCGGTGCACCACCCGTCCGCCGGGCGGCTGCTGGCCGACGAGGCCATCGCCGGGCTGTGGCAGGCGGCCGGACAGGCGGGCGCGGTACTGCGCACCGGCACGAAGGTGCAGGCGGTCCGCACCCCGCGCGGCCGGGCGGAGGTGGTACTGGGTGACGAGGTGCTGATCGCGGACCAGGTGGTGATCGCCGCCGGCGCCTGGACCCCGGCACTGGCCGATGGCCTGCTGGACCTGCCGCGGGTGCGGACCACCCAGGAGCAGCCGCTGCACTTCCCGACGGAGCTGCCGCTCGACGTCTGGCCGTCGTTCATCCATCACTCCGGCGCGGGTCTCGACATCCCCGGTGGCATCTACGGTCTCGCCTCCGCCGAGGGCGTCAAGGCCGGCGAGCACGGCACCGGGCCGGAGGTCGACCCCGACCACCGCCCGGACACCCGGCCGGCCGGCGTCGAGCGGGTGCAGGCCTACGCCCGGGAGTGGCTGCCGGGCGTCGATGCCGAGCGGCCGTCCGCGGTCAGCTGCCTGTACACGACGACCCCGGACCACCACTTCCTGATCGACCGGGTCGGCCCGGTCACGGTCGCGGCCGGGTTCTCCGGTCACGGGTTCAAGTTCGGCCCGGCCATCGGCGACCTGGTGGTGGACCTGGTCGAGGACCGGCGTGCGGTCACCGGCCTGTTCGCCCTGGACCGTCGGCGCACCGCGGCGGCGGGATGAGCCGGCCCGACTGGCACGATCGCATCAGCGGCACAACAACCAGCAGCGCCCGGAGGGGCGGAACGGCGGAGGTGGAGTGATGGCGTCCCTGGTCACGGTGGTCGGCAACCCGAAGGCGGGCTCGCGGACCCTGGCGGTGGCCTCCGGCCTGGCCGACGGCATCGCCGCCAGTTTCGGGGAGATCGACCGGCACACCTACGATCTCGCCGAGCTCGGACCGGGACTGCTGGCCCCGTGGACCCTCTCGCCGGAGGCAAAGGACGCGGTTGCGCAGGTCCGTGAGGCGACGGTCCTGGTGCTGGCCACCCCGACCTACAAGGGATCTTTCACCGGCCTGCTCAAACTGCTGCTGGACACCCTGCCGGCGGGGTCGCTGGACCACACGGTGACGGTGCCGGTGGTGCTGTCCGCCGGCCCGGCCCATCGCCACCTGGCGGACCTGCAGCTGGCGGCGGTGCTGAGCGAACTCGGCGCGGTGCGGCCGGTGCCGTCACTGCTGGTGCAGGAGTCCGAGATCGACGCCGTCGACGCCACCGTCGCCGAGTGGGTGGGGCAGCACGCCGCCGTCCTGCAGGCCACGGTCGCCGCACTCGCGCAGCCCTGACCGCCGGCTCAGCCGACCCGGCGCAGTGCTGCCGCCACCCCGGCCGGTCCGCCCGGGTCTCGGCGCTGCCGCCACAACTCCGGCAGCAGATCCCGGCTGCGCCGCACCACCCACGGCACCCCACGGACGGTGAGCCACCACAGCGGGTAGCCCGGCGGCGGGGGAGCGGGCGGTCGGCTGACCGTGCCGGCCACGGCGAACCCGTGCCGGCGAAGGAGTTCCAGGGCCCGCACCGCCAGCAGCCGCTGGCCCAGCGAGGACAGGTGGATCCGGTCGACGTGCAGGGCGGCGCGGCCACCGGTGGCGAGCACGTCGTCCAGGTCCACCCGGAGCAGCGTGCCGCCGGCCGGGCGTACCTCGGACAGCGCACGCCGCAGCTGCGCCAGTCGCAGCCACATGGTGCGCCGCAGGTCCGCGGGCAGCGGCACGCGACGCAGGTCGACCCGGGAGAACGGCAGCGCCAGCACCACGACGGTGCCGCCGGCATGCAGCTGCGCCACCGTGGCGGCCACCGCGCCCCGCACCTGCCGCACATCGAAATCCCCGCGCAGCACGTCGTTCCCGCCGACAAGCAGGCAGGCCACCGCCGGCCGCAGCTCCCCGACCGCCCCGAGCTGCGACGGCAGATCCCGGGCCCGGGCACCGCTGACCGCCCCGCAGGCGAGGACTCCGGCCAGCCCGTCGGCGACATGGGCGGCCCACGACCGGTCGGCACCGACCCCGGTGGACAGCGAGTCGCCGAGGGCGAGCACCGTCGGTCGGGTCATCGCACGGCGCCCAGGTGCAGGTCCAGCATGCGCTGTACGGTGGCCGACCACGGCAGCTCCGCGGCCCGGGCCAGCGCGGCATTGCGCCGCAGCTCGACCGGGACCGCCAGCAGGTCCTCGACCGCGTCGGCGAAGCCGTGCACCGTGCCCGGGGCGGCGCGGCCGGCGGCCGGGTCGGTACCGATCACCTCCGGCACCCCGGCTCGCCCGTCGGCGACCACGGCGGTCCCGGCGGCCAGGCACTCCAGGGCCGCCAGGCCGAAGGTCTCCACCGGCCCCGGGGCCAGTGCGATGTCGGCGGAGGCCTGGATGCGGGCCAGCCGCTGCCGGTCCGCGACGTGCCCGTGGAACAGCACCGGCAGATCCGTGGACTCCCGCTGCAGCCGGGCGGCCAGCGGCCCGGTCCCGGCGACCACCAGGTGCACCTCGTGCCCGCGCCGCCGGAGCTCGCGCAGCACCCCGAGCGCGAGCTCCGGTCGCTTCTCCGTGGACAGCCGGCTGCAGAGCAGCAGTTCGGTCCCGCGCCGGCGCGGGGAGGTGGTGACCGCGGGGGTGGTCGTGACCCCCAGCGGGACGATGCGCAGGTCGTCGGTGCCGATCCGGTGGAACTCGGTGGCGGCGAACCGGGTCGTCGCCACCACGGTGTCGAAAGCGGCGGCCGTGCCGCGGTTGTGCAGATCCGCGACGTGCCGGGCCGGCGCGGCCGGCAGCCCGTGGGTGCGCAGCACCCCGTCCAGCCGCTCGTGCGCGAAGAAGACGCTGGGCACCCCGCGCGCCCGGGCCCAGCGGCCGAACCGGCGCAGCGAGGTCCGGTCGGAGACCTCGAGCCGGTCCGGGGCCAGCCGTTCCAGCAGGGCGGCGACCCGGCGCGGCCGGGTGATCATCCGGTAGCCGCCGAAGCCCGGGAGCAACGGCGAGGCGAGAGTGACCAGCCCGCCGTCGGTGTCGCCGGACCAGCTGTCGGTGCTGCCGGGCACGATCACGGTGCAGCGATGGCCGGCGGCCCGGTAGCCGGCGGACAGCGCGCGCACCATGGTGCGCAGCCCACCGGAGGTGGGGCCGTAGAAGTTCGCGAGATGGACGATGTGCATGTCTCAGCCGATCGGCAGCCGGGTGCGGGCGTACTCGTAGTGGGCGAGCAGTTCGTCGCCCAGCCGGGCCCAGCTGCGACCGGCCACCGAGGCGGCGGCCGCCCGGCCGAAGGCGCGGCGTTTGGCGTCGTCCCCGACCAGGTCGGCAACGGCCCGGCGCAGCTCGCCGGCGTCACCGGGCCGGTAGCACCAGCCGGTCCGTGAGCTCGACACCAGTTCCTGCACACCGCCTCCCGCGGCGACCACCGCGGGTACCCCGCACGCCAACGCCTCCTGGACGCCCTGGCAGAAGGTCTCGTGCCGGCCGGGGTGCACGAACACGTCCAGGGTGGCGACATGCCGGGCCAGCTCGGCGCCGGACAACCGGCCGGTGAACACCGCGTCCGGCAGCAGTCGTTGCAGCGCAGCGCGTTCCGGCCCGTCGCCGATCACCACCAGACGGCTGCCCGGCGGAGTGGCGGCCGCGAGCTGGTGCAGCTCCTTCTCCGCGGCCAGCCGGCCCGCGTAGCCGACCAGGACCTGCCCGTCGCCGAGTGTGCGGTGCAGGTCGGCATCCCGGCGGCCGGGGTGGAACTGGCTGCGGTCCACACCGCGGCCCCACGGGGCGATCCGCGGGATGCCGTGTGCGGTGAGCAGGTCGGTGGCGTACCGGGACGGCGCCAGGGTCAGGTCGGCCAGGCCGTGGATCTCCTCCAGCCGGGTCCACATCCGCTGGCCGGTGCCGGGGACACCGTAGTGCCGGGCGAACCCGGCGACGTCCGTCTGGAACACCGCGACGGTCGGCAGTCCCAGATCGGCGGCGGCGCGGGCACCGGTCCGGCCGAGCACCAGCGGCGAGGCGAGATGCACGATGTCCGGCCGGAAGTCGGCGAACAGCTCGGCCATCCGGCGCTGCCGGACCAGGCACACCCGCAGCTGGTGGTAGCCGGGCACCCCGACCGACGGCAGGCCGACGACCGGTGCGCCGTGCACCGTCTCCGGCGCGCCGGTGGCGGCGGCGATCACCATGGCCCGATGGCCGCGCCGTTCCAGGTGCTCGAGCACCCGGACGACCGACCCGCTGACGCCGTTCGTCTCGGGCAGGAACGACTCGGCGACGATCGCGACACGCACGTGCCCATCTCCACATCCGCGCCCGACGGCACGTCGACCACCGGGTGCGGTGTCGGTGACGGTGTGATGAACCGTTCGCATCATGGCCTGCAGCAGGGCGTCACACCAACGGGCGCAGCCCGCACCCGCCGGACGCCGGAGGTTCGTCCGCCGTTCACCACGGTGCCACCGCAGCAGCCTGTGTGCTCCTTAGGGTCACCACCGTCGTCCGCCGCCGACCGAAACGAGAACCCGAACGTGTCCGAAGAAGTCACTCCCCGTCAGCGCCGCCTGCTGCCCATGGTCGGGATGACCAGGGGCAAGCGCAGCCCGGTCACCTGTCACCTGAAGTGTGCCGATGCCTGTTCGCACCCGGTGCCGAACGTCTCGTCGAACGAGACCTTCCGGGACATCGCCGCCGCCGCACTGTCCCGCCGGGCAGCGCTCGGTGTCGCCGGTGCCGGTGCCCTCACCCTGGTCGCCGGGCCGTCGCTGCTGGCCGGCACCGCTGCGGCCGCCCCGGCTCCGGCCGTGCCCGAGATCCCTATCCCTGCCGGTGGTCTCGCGATCCCGGAGGGCGGTGACCCGATCCTGGGGAAGGCCACCGACCGCAACCTGCCCTTCACCGCCATCGGGCCGGTCGCCGCCGACCAGGACACCTTCACCGTGCCCAAGGGGTACAAGTCGCAGCCGATCATCCGCTGGGGCGACCCGATCCTGCCCGGGGCACCGGCCTTCGACGGGACGAAGCAGACCGCCGCCGCACAGGCCTGCCAGTTCGGTTACAACAACGACTATCTCGACATCATCCCGATCACGTCGACGTCGGCCCTGCTCGTCTGCAACCACGAGTACACCAACGAGAACATCATGTTCCCGGTGGCCGCCACGCCGGCCGAGGCCGACGAGCAGAAGCGCATCGGCATGAACGCGCACGGCTTCTCGGTCGTCGAGCTGACCCGCACCGGACCGGGCAAGCCGTGGACCTACAAGCCGACCGGGAAGCTCAACCGGCGCTTCATCACCTCCACCCCGTTCGCCGTCACCGGCCCCGCCGCCGGTAGCGACATGCTCAAGACCGCAGCGGATCCCACCGGCAAGAAGGTGCTCGGCACCCTCGGCAACTGCGCCGGCGGCACCACCCCCTGGGGCACCGTGCTCTCCGGCGAGGAGAACTTCAACGGCTACTTCCGGGCCGCCGGCACCACCGACTCGGAGAAGCGGTACGGGCTGACCGACCGCGCCACCTCGCGGAACTGGGAGTCGTTGGAGCCGCGGTTCGACGCCCGCTCCGCCGACTACGCCAACGAGCCGAACCGGTACGGCTGGATCGTCGAGATCGACCCGTTCGACCCGACCTCCACCCCGCGCAAGCACACCGCAATGGGCCGGCTCAAGCACGAGGGCGCGAACGTCCAGGTCGCCCCCGACGGCCGGGTGGTGGCGTACATGGGCGACGACGAGCGCTTCGACTACCTCTACAAGTTCGTCTCGAAGAACAAGATGCGGCCGCTCACCTCGTTGGCCAACCGCAAGCACAACATGACGCTGCTGACCGAGGGTGACCTCTACGTCGCGCGCTTCATCGGCGACTCGCCGGCGGCCCAGATCGACGGCACCGGAACGCTTCCCGCCGACGGCGTGTTCGACGGCCTGGGCGTCTGGCTGCCGCTGGTGCTCGCCGGCACGTCGCAGATCCCCGGCATGACCGTGCCGGAGGTCCTGGTGCACACCCGGCTCGCGGCCGACAAGGCCGGTGCCACCAAGATGGACCGCTGCGAGGACGTGCAGTCGTCGCCGAAGACCGGCAAGGTCTACGTCGCCTGCACCAACAACACCGACCGCGGCAAGGTGGACAAGGAGGGCCCGACCGAGGTCAACCCGCGCAACGCCAACCGCGACGGTCACATCGTGGAGCTCACCGAGGGGCTGACCGGGGACGCCGACCCGCTGGCCACCACCTTCCGCTGGAACCTGCTGCTGGTCTGCGGTGATCCGGCCGAACCGCACACCTACTTCGGTGGCTACCCGAAGGACAAGGTGTCGCCGATCTCCTGCCCGGACAACGTCGCCTTCGACTCCGACGGCAACCTGTGGATCTCCACCGACGGCGCACCGAGCACGCTGAACCAGAACGACGGCCTGTTCAAGGTGCCGCTGGTGGGCAAGGAGCGCGGCCGGGTGCAGCAGTTCCTGGCCGTGCCGACCGAGGCCGAGACCTGCGGCCCGGTGATCCACGACCGGGACGGCTCGGTGTTCGTCGCCGTGCAGCACCCGGGCGAGGACGGCAGCTTCGCCGAGCAGCACTCCTTCTGGCCGGACTTCGTGCCGGCCGGCACCGTGGCGCCGAAGGGCCAGTTCGCCGGCCCGCGGCCTTCGGTGGTGCAGGTCTACCGCGGCTGACCCGGGCCGCCCACCGCTGTCCCGGTCCCACCCGGACCGGGTTCCCGCGCAGCGGCCGCCGTCCCCACCTCGGCGGCGGCCGCTGTGATGTATGTCCGAATCCCTGATCGGCGCCGGTACCGGTGCTGATCAGGGATTTTCGGTTCCCGGACGCACCCAGCGCAACAGGGACCGTTCACCCCTGGTTCACCTTCGTCCTCCCATCAGGACACCTCCGGCCCTTAGCGTCGCCCCTGGCACGAGGCAGACAGCCCGGCCACGGGACCCCTCGCCCAGGGGTGATCCGGTACCAGACTCCAGAGGAGATCCCAGCGTGAAGCTCGCGCGATTCGGTGGACTTGCGGCGGCGCTGACCGTCGGCGTCCTGACCCTTGCCGCCTGTGGCACCGACGACAACTCGTCGACCAGCAGCACCGCCGGCACCACGACCGCTGCCGCCACCTCGGCGGAGTCCTCCTCCGCCGCCTCGTCGGCCGGCTCCGAGACCTCGTCCGCCGGCTCGGCCACCGGTTCCGCGTCCGAGACCTCCGGTGCGTCCGGCGCCGCCCTGACCTTCGAGGGCGAGGGCTTCACCTGCGCCGAGGGCGAGCTGCTCTCCAGCGGTTCCTCCGCACAGGGCAAGGTCATGGCGCAGTGGATCAGCGACTACAACACCAAGTGCAACGCCACCATCAACGACTACGGCGGCGGCGGCTCGGGCAAGGGCCGGACCGACTTCATCGCCAACCAGACGGACTTCGCCGGTTCCGACTCGGCCATGAAGGACGACCAGCTGACCGAGGCCAAGGACACCCGCTGCGGCGGCGCCGACGCCATCAACCTGCCGATGGTCACCGGCCCGATCGCGCTGGCCTACAACGTGACCGGCGTGGACAACCTGGTCCTCGACGCCAAGACCCTGGTCGGCATCTTCGGTGGCACCATCACCACCTGGAACGACCCGGCCATCGCCGCGCTGAACCCGGATGCCACCCTGCCGGCCGAGGGCATCCAGTCGGTGCACCGCTCCGAGGACTCGGGCACCACCGACAACTTCACCAAGTACCTGATCGCCGCGGGCGAGTGGAGCTTCGAGGGCGGCCAGGCCTGGACCGCCCCGGGCGGCACCGGCGCCCAGGGTTCTGACGGCGTGGCCAAGGCCGTCGCCGGCACCGTCGGTTCCATCGGCTACGTCGAGTGGGGCTTCGCCAAGGACAACAGCCTGAACATCGCGCAGATCGACAACGGCTCCGGCGCGGTCGAGCTGACCGGCGAGTCGGCCGGCAAGGCCGTCGGCGCCGCCGAGATCACCGGCACCGCCCCGGATCTGACCCTCTCGCTGGACTACGCCACGCAGGAGGCCGGTGCCTACCCGATCATCCTGGTGACCTACGAGATCGTCTGCTCCGCCAACAACGGTGACAAGGCCGAGCTGGTCAAGTCCTTCCTGGGCTGGACCGCCACCGACGGCCAGACCGAGCTGGACTCGCTGGGTGCCGCGCCGCTGCCGGCCGACATCCAGGCCCAGGTCGTCGAGTCGATCAAGTCCATCGCCTGATGCTCCATCGCCCCTGACACCGGCCCCGGTGACGTCCTCATGAGGGACGTCACCGGGGCCGGGTCGGGGTCAGGCCTTTCCGAACCACCTGCCCGTGCAGGAGCATGACGCCATGTACCACCCGACTCCCGCAGCGACCGAGGAGCCATGCCGAACACCCCGGGGTCCGGTCCGGTGACCGACGAACATCCTGACGGCGCACCGCGTCCGGCCGACGAGGCCGCCCGGCTGCAGGCCGAGCGCGAGCTCATCGCCGCCGCCGACGAGCACGCCACCGCCGCCACCGAGGCCGCCACCAGCCGGTTGAGCGACACCGTTGCCCACCGCAACGTGCCGCCGCCCACCGTGGCGCCGAAGACCGCCGCCGGGACCGGGGGCGGTGGCTCCCGAGGGGTGGCCATCGCCGGCCGCTCGGTCCGCGTCGGCGACACCGTGTTCCGCGGCCTGGCCGCGGGCGCCGGCGGCTTCCTGCTGGTGATCATGGCCGCCATCGCGGTCTTCCTGATCTGGCGCGCGCTGCCGGCCTTCAGCGGCAACGCCGGCAACCTGCTCACCACCCAGCAGTGGCTGCCCGGCAGCAACCCGCCCCGCTACGGGATCGCCGCGCTGGCCTTCGGCACCATCGTGTCGTCGGTGATCGCCATGCTCATCGCGGTGCCGATCGCGATCGGGATCGCCCTGTTCATCGCGCACTACGCGCAGCGCCGGCTGGCCACCGTGCTCGGCGGCCTGGTCGACCTGCTCGCCGCGGTCCCGTCGCTGATCTTCGGCATGTGGGGCCTGTACTTCCTGATCCCGCAGACCCGCGGTTTCCAGAGCTGGCTGTCCGAGTACTTCGGCTGGATCCCGCTCTTCGACAACCGGAACGCCACCAGCGCCGCCCAGTTCGGGCAGAGCCTGCTGATGGCCGGCATCGTGCTGTCGATCATGATCATCCCGACCATCTCCGCGGTCACCCGTGAGGTCTTCCTCCAGGTCCCCAAGGACACGATGGACGCCGCCTGGGCCCTCGGCGCCACCAAGTGGGAGATGGTCCGCACCGCGGTGCTGCCGTTCGGCCGCGCCGGCATGATCTCGGCGTCGATGCTCGGCCTGGGCCGGGCACTGGGCGAGACCATCGCCGTGGCACTGGTCCTCAACTCGGGTTTCACCATCAACTGGCACCTCACCGAACCCGGTGGCGACACCTTCGCCTCCACCATCGCGCTCAAGTTCGGTGAGGCCAGCGGCTCCAAGAACGGCATCCCGGCGCTGATCTTCGCCGGCCTGTGCCTGTTCGCCATCACGCTGATCGTCAACTCGATCGCCCGTGCCGTCGTGGCCCGCAAGAAGGAGTTCTCGGCGTGACGACCACCCTCACCAAGCGACCGTCGCCGGCGCCGTCGGCCCTGGTCGGCGCCCGTCTGCCCAAGGGTGCGCCGATCATGGCGGCCGCGGCCGGCATCGTGCTCGCCCTGGTGCTGAAATTCCTGCTCGGCTGGACCGGCTGGCTGACCTCGTTCTTCACCGCGGCGCTGCTGTTCAACGTGGTGCTGACCGGCTGGTCGTTCTCCGTCGAGGGCAAGCGCCGGGCCAAGGACCGGCTCGCCTCGACGCTGATCTACTCCTGCTTCGTCGCCGCGATGGTGCCGCTGGTGCTGATCATCGGCTACATCATCGTGCAGGGCGCGCCGGCGCTGTCGATGGACTTCCTGACCCACTCGATGAACGGGGTCAGCGCGTCCCAGGAGGGCGGCGGCATCTACGCCGCGCTGCTCGGCACCCTGGAGCAGGTCGGCCTGGCCGCCCTGGTCGCGCTGCCGGTCGGCATCTTCACCTCGATCTACCTGGTGGAGTACGGCAAGGGCAGGTTCGCCCGCTCGGTGACCTTCTTCGTCGACGTGATGACCGGTGTGCCGTCGATCGTCGCCGGCCTGTTCGTCTACACCTTCCTGCTGCTCGGCTTCGGCATGCGGCCGTTCGGTGCCGCCGGGTCCGTGGCGCTGGCGATCCTGATGATCCCGGTGGTCGTCCGGTCCTCGGAGGAGATGCTCCGGCTGGTGCCGCGCGACCTGCGCGAGGCGTCCTACGCGCTCGGTGTGCCGAAGTGGCGGACGATCCTGAAGATCGTGCTGCCGACGGCGCTCTCCGGCCTCATCACCTCCGGCCTGCTGGCCGTGGCCCGGGTGGCCGGCGAGACGGCCCCGCTGATCCTGCTGGTCGGCTACACCTCGCGGATCAACGAGAACCCCTTCGACGGCCCGCAGGCCACGCTGCCGATGTTCATCTGGGATCAGCTCGGCAAGCGCACCGGTAGCAGCGGCGAGTTCGGCGAGGCCCGTGCCTGGGGCGCGGCGCTGGCCCTGGTGCTGCTCGTGCTCCTGCTCAACGTGGTGGCCCGGCTGCTCGCCCGGCTCGCCAAGCCCAAGACCAAGTGATCACCGAGACCCGGTAGCGGACAAGGAAACTGATATGGCCAAGCGTATCGACGTCGAGGACCTCAACGTCTACTACGGTGACTTCCTCGCGGTCGAGGGTGCCGCCCTCAACATCGCCCCGCTGACCGTGACGGCCTTCATCGGCCCGTCCGGCTGCGGCAAGTCGACCTTCCTGCGGACGCTCAACCGCATGCACGAGGTCATCCCCGGCGGCCGCGTCACCGGCAAGGTGGAGCTGGACGGCGAGGACCTGTACGGCCCCGGGGTCGACCCGGTGAACGTGCGCCGGACCGTCGGGATGGTGTTCCAGAAGGCGAACCCGTTCCCCACCATGTCGATCTACGACAACGTGATCGCCGGCTACAAGATCGCCGGGACGCGGAAGTCGAAGAACGACTTCGACGACATCGTGGAGCGGTCGCTGCGTGGCGCGAACCTGTGGGAAGAGGTCAAGCAGCGGCTGAACCGGCCGGGTGCGGGCCTGTCCGGTGGTCAGCAGCAGCGGCTCTGCATCGCCCGCGCCATCGCGGTCGAGCCCGAGGTGCTGCTGATGGACGAGCCCTGCTCGGCCCTGGACCCGATCTCCACCCTGGCGATCGAGGACCTGATCAGCGAGCTCAAGGCGAGCTACACCATCGTGATCGTCACCCACAACATGCAGCAGGCCGCCCGCGTCTCCGACCGGACCGCCTTCTTCAACCTGGCCGGCGTCGGTCAGCCGGGCCGTCTGGTCGAGTACGACGAGACCCCGAAGATCTTCTCGAACCCGTCGCAGAAGGCCACCGAGGACTACATCTCCGGTCGCTTCGGCTGATCCGTTCCTGATCGCATGAGGGCCGTCCACCTCCGGGTGGGCGGCCCTTCGTGCTTGTGCGGTGCCTGCCGGCCCGGTGCGTGGGGCCTGGTTCAGGCGGGGCGGCGGCGGTCGTGCCGGCTCAGGAACTCGGCCACCTGCTCGGGCACCGGGCTGTCCAGGATGTCGCTCTGCCGCTCGATGAGGCGGGCCAGCCGCAGCCGCGTGCGCTCGCGCTTGGCGTCCGGCATGTCGGCGATCGCGGACTGCAGGGCACCGTCCCTGGTCGAAGCCGTCATGGTCGTGCCTCCTCGTGTGCCGTGCTGTCGGGACCTGCTTCGTCCCCAGTATCCGCCCGGCCGCCGGGAGGTGTCCAGGATTCGGTAGCGTCCACCGCGTCGTCCTCCAGTTCCAGGCCCTCGAACAGGTCCGCGGCGAACTCCCGGGAGAACTCGACCAGGTCACGGTCGCCGAGCGCCTCGGCGGTATCGGTGACCCGGGCCAGCAGGCCGACGGTCAACGCCGGGTCGATCTCACCGGCCCGATCGACGAGCCAGGTGAACCGGTCCCAATTGCGCTGCACCGCTTCGGCGCGCTCCGCGTTCTGCCGGAGCCGCGCCGCCTCCAGCAGGGTCGCCTCGTCGGAACGGCGACGCTGCCGGGTGGACGACTGGGCGGCGAAAAAGGCGATCACCGCCGCCAGCAGCGCGCAGGCACCGCCGAAGCCCGGGGAGTAGAAGAAGTCCACGGGAGCGATTGTCACCTGCCCGGGTGACAGTGGGCGCCTGCGACCCGCCCACATCCCGGTACGGGCCGCTGATCAGCGATTTCACAAGATCCAGGCGCAGCGTTGGCCCATGGAACTGTTTCTCGTGCTGACACCGATCGTCACCGTTGCGGTGGCCGCCCTCGCCATGTACCTGCTGCCGGCCTCCCGGCGGAGGCCTCCGGTCCGGCAATGATCCCGCGTCGAGGCTGTGCTGATCCCTTGCAGCTGGGCGGTTCTCAGCGCTCCGGGGGCGAGAAGGCGGGTGTGGTGTCGCCACCGACGTTCTCGCCGGTGACCAGGAAGATGACCCGCCGGGCGACGGCCACCGCGTGGTCGGCGAACCGTTCGAAGAAGCGCCCGAGCAGCGAGATGTCAACCGCAGGCGCGACGCCGTGGGTCCAGCTGGGGGAGAGCAGCGCGGCGAACATCTCCTGGTGGAGGTCGTCCATCAGGTCGTCCTCGGTCTCCAGCGTCCGGGCCAGCGTGGTGTCCCGGTCCCGCAGCACGATCGCGGCCTGATCGGCCAGGTGCACGCCGACCCGGCCCATGCGCTCGATGATCGGCCGGATCTCCATCGGGATGACCTGCGCCGGGTGCCGGCGGCGGGCTGCCTTGGCCACGTGGATTGCCAGCGCACCCATGCGCTGCAGGTCGGCGACGATCCACAGGGCCGACACCACGGCGCGCAGGTCGCCGGCGACCGGGGCCTGCAGGGCCAGCAGCTCGAGTGCTGCGGTCTCCGCGCTGGCCCGCATCTCGTCGAGCACGACGTCGGTGGCGATCACCTGCTCCGCGAGGCTCAGGTCCGCGGTGAGCAGGGACTTGGTGGCATCGCGCAGCGCGTCGCTGGCGACCTTGCACATGCGTGCACCGTGGTCGCCGAGGTCGTTGAGCTGGATCTGATAGGCCTGTCGCACGGCGTCAGGATAGTCGCGGCACGACCACCTCACCGGACCGCGCAATGAACTGCGGGTGAATGCAAACCATCCGGTGGTCCACCAGGTGTCGGCACCCGCTGCCGCGCAGGCCGGGATCGCCGCCGGGGCGACGATCGGCGTGACGGCGGTCACCCGACCGGTCGGCGACCGGCGGGTGACTGCGCGTCCGATCCGAGGATCAGACGCAGGCCTCCTGGCCGGCGTTGACCTGCTCGACATCGGTGGACTGCAGGGTCGTGGCCGGCGCCGAGGGCGTCGTGACCTCGCCGTTGCCGTTGCCGTTGCCGTTGCCGTTGCCGTTGCCGTTGTCCGGGGTGGAGGTGGCTGCCGAGCCGGTGCCGGCGGTGGCCAGGGACGAGGCCACCGACTGGCCGATCGACACCGGGGCGGTGTCGCCGTCCCAGCTGGTGCCGAGCATCAGCCGCACCTCGGTGCCCAGTCCGTCGACGACCTCCAGGGTGGTGCCCGGGACGGCGCTGGCCACGGTCAGCGCGGCCTCCCGGTTGCCCTCGGAGTACTGCACGGACAGGTTGTCCTGCACCTGGTCGTCGAGCCGGACCAGGTCGTCCTCCGTCACCTGGAAGCCGTCGCCGGTCAGCGCGGCCTGCGCCTCGCCGGCGACACCGCTGCGGCCGGCCACGTTGTAGATCCGCAGGTCCACGTCGGCCGGGGAGACGGTGAGCGTCTCCGGGGCCGGCGGGGCGGTGGTGGTCGGGGTCGTGGGGGTGGCCGACGACGCGCTTGCCGACGCCGAGCTGCTGGTCGTGACGGCCGTCTGGCCGGGCAGCAGGGTGTCGTTGATGAACGCGCTGAAGATCGCCTCGTCCTTGGTGGGGTCCGGGTCGAGCTTGCCGTCCTGGTACTCCGACGGGACGGTCGGCAGCGTGTAGAACGTGACCTTGCCCGGGGTCAGGTCGCCGAGTGAACCCGCCAGGGTGATCAGGTCCTCGAGGCTCACGTTGTCGGTGAAGGTGTTGGTGGCGAAGGCCTGCAGGAACGCGTCCAGCTTGACCGGGTTGAGCAGGGTGCCGGCATCGGTCACCTGGCGCAGGATGGCCGACAGCACCAGCTGCTGGCGCTTGATCCGGGCCGGGTCGGACAGGCCGTTGTCGGTCAACACCTTGCGGGCGCGGACCAGGGACAGCGCCTGGTCGCCCTGGATCAACTGGGTGCCGCCCTCGGCGACCACAAGGCCGAGTTCAGCGTCGTCGATCCGGCCGCAGACGTTGACGGTGATGCCGCCGAGGGCGTCCACCATCGCCTTGAAACCGCTGAAATCGATGCCGATCACCCGGTCGATCCGGATCCCGGTGAACTTCTGCACGGCCAGCACGGTGCAGGCCGGCCCGCCGACGGCGTAGGCCGAGTTGATGGACCAGGTCTGGCCCTCCGGCACGTCGTACACCGAGTCGGACACGTTGCCGGTCAGGTAGTCCCAGCTGTGGCAGTTGTCCGGGGCCTCGATGATCGTGTCCCGCGGGATGGACAGGATGCTGACGTGCTGCCGGTCCGCCGACAGGTGCGCGATCATCAGCGTGTCGGAGTTCGCCGAGTCCTCGCCGGTCCCGCCGTACTCCTCGCTGACCTGGCCGGCCCGGGTGTCCGAGCCGAGCAGCAGGATGTTCTCAGGGGCGTACACCTTCACGCCGTTGGTGGTCGTGGTGGTGCCGGTCGGCAAGGTGGTGCTCGTCGCCGTCTTGATGTTCGGGTCGGCGGTAGCCACCGCCGAGGTCTGATTGCTGGTGATCGCGGCATCGGCGCGCACCCGGATGGTCCAGGCCACGGCCATGATCGCGACCGTCACCACGGACACCACGGCGATCGCCGACCGGCCGGCGTAGAGCCAGCTCTTCCGCCGCCGGTGGTCGTCGCCGCCACCGCCGGATCCGCCCGGCACGCCGGGTCCGACCGGGGGCGGCGGGGTGCCGCCGTTGTCCCGGGCCAGCTGCTCACGGATCGACTGCGCCTCGTAGTCGCCGGGACCGACGACGATCTTCGGGATGATCTCGGTGGCGCCGTCCTCGGTGGCCCGCGCCTCGGCCACCAGGCCGTGGGTGAGCAGGACGGTGTGGTCCTCGGGGTCGACCGCGGCCGGGGTCTGTGCCCCGCGGGCAGCGGCGAGCTCGTCCGGGGTGAGG
This sequence comes from Nakamurella alba, assembly GCF_009707545.1. NCBI lineage: Bacteria > Bacillati > Actinomycetota > Actinomycetes > Nakamurellales > Nakamurellaceae > Nakamurella > Nakamurella alba. The sequence continues at coordinate 369,882 of NZ_WLYK01000008.1, forward strand.
GCGCGGGTGGCGTCCTCGGGAGTGGTGGCGGCGGGTGAGGCGACTGCGGGCGCTGCGACGGCGGCCGCCACCGGTGCCGCCGGAGCCGCGGGGGTGTCCGGCGCTGCAGGTGGGGTCTGCTGCTCCCGGACGGCGGCGAGCTCGTCGGGTGTCAGGGCGCGCGTGGCGTCGTCGTTGACCGGGGAGGCCGACGCGGCCGGAACCGCTGCTGCCGCAACGGGTGTGGCGTCAACGTCGGTGGGCGTCCATCTGGACGGCTCCGGCAGCAGAGTGGTCGCCTCGTCGCCGGGTGCCGGCTCGGCAGCGGGCGGCTCGGCAGTGGGCTGCTCGGGGACCGCCAGCGCGACGACGGGCTCGGGGGTGTCGGTCGCCGGGACCCACCCGGACCGCTCCGGGGGGAGGACAGTGGTGGCGTCGTCGGTCGGGGTGGCCACGGGAACGGCGGGCTCCGTCGCGGTGAACCCCGGCGCGGTCGGCCCGGTCTGCTCGGGTGTGGCCGGTTCCGGTGCGTCCGCGGGGACGACCGCACCGGTCGGCTCCACGGCATGGGTGCTGGGCGCGCTGGAGGAGTCGCCGAGGGAGGCGATCAGCTCGCCGGCGGAGACGGTGGCCGCGGCCTCGTCGTCGCGATCCCGCCGGCGGCGGCGCCGCGGGGTCTCGTCGTCGGCGGCGCCCAGCCGGGCGAGCAGGTCGTCCACGCGGGTCGCCTCGAGGCGCTCCTCCCGCCAGCGGCGGGGGCGCTCCCAGGGAGCGGTGACACCGGGTTCGTCGGCACCTGCTCCGGCGCCGTTCGCGGCATCGTCACGTGGCTCGTCGCTCACGCGACCTCCTCTTCTCTCGCACTCGCCGGACATCTGCCGGCGAGTACCCCGACGCGCCCGCCATCGACCTGCGGCGTGGGGCCGAAGGTCTGCGTGGCTCATCGTACGAATGAGCACCCGTGTGGCGGATGGGTCGGGTGGGACGTATCACCCGACCGGATCCCTCCGGTCGACGCGCACGCCCGGCACCCGCAAGGACGCACACCTGTCCCCGCGGGTTGCCCGCACTACACCTTCATCGTGCCTCACGTCCTGTACGACACGCGTATCGAAGCGCCCGTTCGGCGCAATCTTCGATGTGGTTCCAGGGCTGTTTGACCGCGTTGCTCCTCTACAGTCACTGCGCCGGACGTGCGACCACGAGCCGGATCACGGGCGATGTGACGGGGGCGTGGGCGCGCAGCCGTGCGGGGTCACCGTCCGCCACGCCGTCGGCCCAGGCCCTGCGCTGCCGACGAACATGTGCCGACGAACATGTCCGGACGCGTGCGGCGGCATCAGCCCACGCACAGCGCCGTCGTGCGGCCGACTCCGTCGACGGCGGTGAGGTGCAGTTCGGCCACATCGGTGCCGACGATCCGGCCGCCGCGGTGGATCCGGATCAGCGTGGGCAGTGAGTAGACCGGCCCGGTGAGGGTGCCGGATGTGGGGGCGAAGTCGGCGGCCTGCAGGTCGGTCCACACCGGCTCGAAGGAGAGCGTGCTGGTCGCGGCGCCGCAGGACGACTGGAGCGCGGCCTGCCCGGGGTCGGCGCGGTCGTCGAGCACCGCCCGCTGACCGGCGACCGGGCCGTTCGCCGTGGCGTTGATCGCCGCGATCGTCGCTTCCAGTGCGGTGCGCACTTCCGCAGGGACGGCGGCCGATCCGGTATCCGCGGGCCCGGACGGGGTGCATCCGGCGAGCCCGGTCAGCAGCAGCCCGATGAGGACGGTTCCGGACCGCCGGTCAGCACGCACCGGGGTTCACCCGCCGCTGGTGTCGAGTTCCGCATCGGCGTCCGGCACGACGTCCTCGTCCGGGTCGTCCAGCCAGCCGTAGGGCAGCACCACCTTGCGCTGCGGCGAACCCTGCCGGCCGCGCGGGCCCTCGGCCCCCGGCGGGAACTCCTGGTCGTGGTCCAGCCGGGCCAGCAGCTCGTCCAACTGGTCCAGCGAGTGGACCATGCCGAGCTCCCGGCGCAGATCGGACCCGGCGGCGAAACCCTTGAGGTACCAGGCGATGTGCTTGCGCAGGTCGCGGATGCCGCGGTCGGCGCCCATCTCCTCGCAGAGCAGCTCCGCATGCCGGCGCAGCACCGCGGCCACTTCGCCCAGGGTCGGCGGGACCGGTGCCGGGGTTCCGGCGAAGGCCGCCGCCAACTCGGCGAACAGCCACGGTCGGCCCTGGCAGCCGCGGCCGACAACAACGCCGTCGCAACCGGTCTCGCGCACCATGTCGAGTGCGTCGGAGGCGGCGAAGATGTCGCCGTTGCCCAGCACCGGGATATCGGTGACCGTCTCCTTGAGCCGGGCGATCGCCGACCAGTCGGCGGTGCCGGAGTAGTGCTGGATCGCGGTGCGCCCGTGCAGCGCGACGGCGACGACCCCCTCGTCCTGCGCGATCCGGCCGGCGTCGAGGTAGGTGATGTGCTCCGGGTCGATGCCGATCCGCATCTTGATGGTCACCGGCACCGGGCCCGCCTCCCGCACGGCGGTGCGCAGGATCGAGGTGAACAGCTTGCGCTTGTAGGGCAGGGCCGACCCGCCGCCCTTGCGGGTCACCTTCGGGACCGGGCAGCCGAAGTTCAGGTCGATGTGGTCGGCCAGGTCCTCGTCGACGATCATCCGGACCGCGGCGCCGACCACCTCCGGATCGACCCCGTACAGCTGCAGCGACCGCGGCCGCTCCTGCTCGCCGAACCGGATCATCTCCATGGTCTTGCGGTCCCGGGCGACCAGCGCGCGGGTGGTGATCATCTCGCAGACGTACAGCCCGGCACTCGTCGTCGCGGCCGCACCCCCGGGCGGCGGCACCGCGCCCGCGGCCAGTGCCGCATCCCGGCCGGCCTCCCCGGACTCCCGGCACAGTCCGCGGAACGATGCATTGGTGATGCCGGCCATCGGCGCCAGCACGACGGGCGGCCAGACCTGGTGCGGGCCGAACATCAGCGGTGCCGCTGCCGGCGGTGCGGCCGGTGCTGTCGGCGCGGTGCCTGTGGGGTGGTCGAGGGTGGTGCTCACCCGGTCATTGTCCCGCATCCCGGCCGGTCCGCGGTCTGCGGCGACCCACCGCCGCCCGTCCGGGTACCTGCGGCAGGCGCTGTGGAAGAGTCGACCGGGTGAGCGAGAGCACCACCTTCGGGTCCCTGACGTTCCTGCCCGCCCGCGAGCACCCGGAGCTGCTGGCACCACCGGTCACCGCCGCGCTGGCGCTGCTCCCGGCCGACCTACCGGTCTGGGTCGCCCCGATCGATGCCGGGCTGGCCGACACCGCGGCGTTCTGCGAGGCCTACGACGTACCGATGGCCGCGTCCGCCAACTGCGTGGTGGTCACCGGGAAGCGGGAGGGCGTCGAGCGCTGGGCCGCCGCTGTGGTGCTCGCCACCACCCGTGCCGACGTCAACGGCGCGGTGCGCCGCCGGGTCGACGTCCGCAAGATCTCCTTCGCCGCTCAGGAGGACGCGGTCGCCCGCAGTGCCATGGAGTACGGCGGGATCACCCCGGTCGGGCTGCCCGCCGAGTGGCCGGTGCTCATCGACGCCGCGGTCGCCGCCGCCGGACCGGTCATCATCGGGGCCGGGATCCGCGGGGCGAAGGTGCTGATCGACGGCGCCGATCTCGCGAAGCTCCCGCGGGCCGAGGTGATCGAGGAGCTGGCCCGCCCGGTCGCGCCCTGACCTGCCTGTGGCCCTGTCCTGACCTGCGACTACAGCGCGGCGCGGACGTCGCTGCCGAGCAGGGCGATGTGGTCCAGGTCGGACAGGTCCAGCACCTGGAGGTACAGCCGCTGCACACCGGCGTCCGCCCACTCGCGGATCCTGGCGAGCGCCTGGTCCGGCGTGCCGGCGATCCCGGTCTCCCGCAGCTCGGCAGGTTCCCGGCCGATCGCCGCGGCCCGGCGCTCGTACTCCGCCTCGTCCGCGCCGACACAGACCACCTGGGCCGCGGAGTAGACGATCTCCGCCGGGTCCCGGCCGATCGCCTCGCAGGCCGCGCGGACCCGGGCGAACTGCGCGGTGGTGACCGCCAGGTCGGAGAAGGCCACGTTGAAGTCGGCGGCGAACCGGGCGGCGAGTGCTGGGGTGCGCTTCGGGCCGTGTCCGCCGATGACCAGCGGGATCCGCGGGGTGCCGTCGGCCGCCCGCTGCACCGGCTTCGGCAGAGCGGGGGAGTCGGTCAGCGTCCAGTGCCGTCCCGAGTAGGAGAACCGCTCGCCCTCCGGCGTCGCCCACAGTCCGGTGAGGATCTCCAGCTGCTCGGTCAGCCGGTCGAAGCGGTCGCCGAACGAGTTGCCGAACGGAATGCCGTAGGCGGTGTGCTCGACCTCGAACCAGCCGGCACCCATGCCGAGATCCAGCCGTCCGTCTGAGATGTCGTCGATGTTGGCGGCGGCCACGGCGAGCATGCCCGGATGGCGGAAGGTGGCCGAGGTGACCAGGGTGCCGAACCTGATGTCGGGCACCTGGGCGGCCAGCGCGGCCAGCGAGACCATCGCGTCGGAAGGTCCGGGCAGCCCGCTGCGGGATCCCATGGCCATCAGGTGGTCCGAGCGGAAATAGGCGGAGAAACCGTGCTCCCTGGTCGCTCTCGCGGCGGCGAGCTGATCGGGGTGCGAGGCGCCCTGCTGGGGTTCGGTGAAGATGCGCAGATCCATGATCGCCCACAGTAGGCCCGTCCGCACCGGCGTCCTCCGGGCGCCTGCTGTTCACCGGATGCACCCGATCGACGTCAGGGTGGCCCTGACGACCAACCGGACAACGCCGCACCAACGGCCCGTGAACTGTTGCGCATCGCGCATCCCGTTGCGCAATCGAAACATTCGGGGCGTTCCGACCTGTGGATTGCATTGCTACGTTCAGCTGCGGTTCACCCCGCGGACGCCGCTCCATCCCGCCAGTGACATGCGCGCCCGTGACGCTCCTGCCGTTCCGTTGACCAAGGAGGAAGAAGTGCGTCTCGTTCCCACCACCGCTGCACTGCGGCGCAAGGGCCTGCTCGCCGGGCTCGCGGTCGTCGCGCTCGCGGCCAGCGCGTGCGGCTCGGACAGCGGCAGCACCACCAGCACGACCGCTGCCGCCACCACACCTGCCACCTCGGCCGCCAGCTCGGCGAACTCCAGCTCCGCCCCCACCTCGGGTGGTGCGTCCTCCACCTCCGGCGAGGCCTCCACCTCCACGAGCGGCGGCTCCGGCGCGACCGTCGAGGCCGCCCTGCCGAACAGCGCGGACTGCTCCGACCCGGCCTCCGGTGACGCCAAGACCGCCACCTCTGCCGAGGACCTCGGCGGCATCTGCGGTCTCATCGCCGCGGCCAAGGCCGAGGGCGCGCTGAACGTCATCGCGCTGCCGCCGGACTGGGCCAACTACGGCACCGTCATCGACACGTTCAGGAAGAAGTACCCGGAGATCACGGTCAACTCCCAGCAGCCGGACGCCTCGTCCGCGCAGGAGATCCAGGCCGCCGAGGCCGCCAAGGGCACCACCGATGCCCCCGACGTGTTCGACGTCGGCACCGCCGTCGCGCTGGAGTCGCTGGACTACTTCGCCCCGTACAAGGTCACCACCTGGGACGCGATCCCCGAGGGCAACAAGGAGGAGACCGGCCTCTGGGTGAACGACTACACCGGCGTCATGACCGTCGGCTACAACTCCGACGAGTACGGCGAGATCACCTCGCTGGACCAGCTCACCGACGCCAAGTTCCAGGGTGCGGTCGCGCTGAACGGCAACCCGACCGAGGCGAACGCCGCCCTCAACGGTGTCGTCTTCGCCGCGCTGGCCAACGGCGGATCGCTGGACGACATCTCCGCCGGTGTCGACTACTTCAAGGGACTGAAGGACGCCGGCACCCTGTCGTCGGTCGACCCGACCCCGGCCACCATCACCTCCGGCCAGGTCGGTGTGGTCTTCGACTGGTCCTACAACCAGCTCGGCGTCACCAAGCAGCTCGAGGCGGAGGGCGTGACCTGGAAGACCTTCACCCCGTCCGGCGTCGCCCTGGGCTCGTTCTACAACCAGGCGATCAACAAGGACGCCCCGCACCCGGCCGCCGCGCGGCTGTGGCAGGAGTACCTGTTCTCGTCCGAGGCGCAGAACATCTGGATGAGCGGCGGTGCCTCGCCGGTGCTCTACGAGGCGATGAAGGCCTCCGGCACGGTCGACGCCGCGTCCGAGGCCAACCTGCCGACCATCGACTCCGCGGTCGTGCAGCTCAGCCAGGACCAGGCCAAGGCGGTCAACACCTACCTGGCCGACAACTGGTCGAAGGCCGTCGGCAGCTGAGCCGACACACCGGCTCACGGTCATGACCACCGCGACCATCCCGCAGGCCCCGGCGCAGCGCCGGGGCCTGCGGGCTGCGGGCCCGTTCCTCGGGACGGTGCCGTTCTTCCTCTACACCGCGCTCTTCCTGCTGCTGCCGACCGCCATCGTGGTGATCGGCGCCTTTCAGGACAAGGACGGGGGATTCAGCTTCGAGAACATCGCCGAACTGGGCGATGCCAGCGTGCTGGACGCGCTGTGGAACTCGGTCGTGCTGTCCCTGGTCACCGCGGTCATCGGCGCCGTGGTCGGCGGCGTGCTGGCCTACGTGCTGACCACCACCTCGCCCACCGGGGCGATGCGCCGGCTGGTGACCGCGGCCTGCTCCGTGCTGGCCCAGTTCGGCGGGGCCCTGCTGGCCTTCGCGTTCATCGCCACCATCGGCGCCAACGGCCTGATCAGCCGGTTCCTCGAGGACTCCCTCGGCACCAAGGTCGCCCCCGACCTGCTGTCCACCCTCAGCGGCCTGATCCCGGTCTACCTCTACTTCCAGATCCCGCTGATGGTCATCGTGTTCCTCCCCGCCGTCGATGGCCTGCGGCCGCAGTGGCGGGAAGCGGCGGAGACCCTGGGCGGGTCCACCTGGGTGTACTGGCGCAAGATCGGTTTCCCGCTGCTGATGCCCTCGTTCCTGGGCTCGCTGCTGCTGCTGTTCGCGAACGCCTTCTCCGCGTACGCCACGGCCGCGGCGCTGATCAGCCAGTACAACCCGCTGATCGCACTGCAGGTGCGCGGCAAGCTGATCGCCGAGACCGGGCTGGGCGCACCGAACGTCGCCAAGGCGCTGGCCCTGTTGATGGTGCTCGTGGTGGCCATCCTGATGGTGCTCTACTACTGGCTGCAGCGGAGGGCGTCCCGATGGTCGAGATGAGCACCGGTACCGCCGTCGCCGAGCCGGGCGGACCGAGAACCCCGGCCGGCACCAAGGTCCCGCGTCAGCTGCGGGCCGCCCGCCGGCGGCAGCAGGCGATCACCCGCTGGGTGGTCGTCGTCATGGTGATGGCCTTCTTCATCATCCCGCTGCTGTCGATGTTCGACTTCTCCACCAGGAACCTTGCCGGCAAACGGATCTGGGTCGCCTGGGAGAAGATCATCGACTTCGGCAAGCTCGATCCGGACGCCCGGGACAAGCTCACCGACGGCCTGGTCGCCTCGCTGGTGCTGATGGTGCTCACCGTGGTGATCACCATCGTGCTGCTGGTGCCGACCATGACCTGGGTGCGGCTGCGGGTGCAGAAGGTGAACGGACTGGTCGAGTTCATCTGTCTGCTGCCGTTGACCATCCCGGCCATCGTGCTGGTGGTCGGCTACTACCCGATCTACCGCTTCCTCGGCACCACGTTCGGCGAGTTCGGCACCAACTCGGTCTGGCTCTGCCTGGCCTACGTGGTGCTGGTGCTGCCCTATGCCTACCGGGCGATCGACGCGGGCCTCCGGGCCATCGACGTGAAGACCCTGTCCGAGGCGGCCCGCAGCCTGGGCAGCTCCTGGGCCGGGGTGATGTGGCGGATCGTGCTGCCCAACATCAAGACCGCGGTGGCCGGCGCCAGCTTCCTGGCGGTGGCCCTGGTGCTCGGCGAGTACACCCTCGCCGCGCTGCTGCTCAAGGACAACCTGCAGGTCTCGCTGGTCGCGCTCAATGCGGCCGATCCCCGCTTCGCCACGGCGATGTCGATGATCGTGCTGGTGCTGGCGTTCGTCTTCATGTTCCTGCTGACCTTCGTCGGCAACGGCAAGCGCCGCACACGCAAGCGTTCCACCCCCACCACCCCGGGCGGGATCGCCGCCCTGCAGCCCGAGACCTCGCCGTCGTGAGTAGGACTGTCATGAGAGGGATCCAGTGACCGCTACAGCCATCGGTATCGAGACCACCCGGGCCGGCGTCCGGGTGCAGCTCCAGGACCTGCGCCGGTCGTTCGGCGACGTGCACGCCCTGGACGGCATGAGCCTGGACATCGCGCCGGGCGAGATGGTCGTGCTGCTCGGCCCCTCCGGCTGCGGCAAGACCACCGCACTCCGGGTGCTGGCGGGCCTGGAGGACGCCGACTCCGGCGCCGTTGTGGTCGGGGGGAAGGACCTGTCCAGCGTGCCGACCAACAAGCGCGACATGGGCATGGTGTTCCAGGCCTACTCGCTCTTCCCGCACATGACGGCCCGGCAGAACGTCGCCTTCGGCCTGCAGCTGCGGGGCAAGGGCACCGCCGAGCGGAACCGGATCGCCGGTGAGTACCTGGATCTCGTCGGGCTGGGCACCCAGGCCGACCGGTACGCGCACCAGATGTCCGGCGGCCAGCAGCAGCGGGTCGCGCTGGCCCGGGCGCTGGCGATCCAGCCGCAGGTGCTGCTGCTGGACGAGCCGCTGTCCGCGCTGGACGCCAAGGTCCGGGTGCAGCTGCGGGACGAGATCCGGCGCATCCAGCTGGAACTCGGGATCACCACGCTGTTCGTCACGCACGACCAGGAGGAGGCCCTGGCGGTCGCCGACCGGGTCGGCGTCATGCGGTCGGGCCGTATCGAGCAGATCGATGCACCTGAGGTCATCTACTCGCGGCCGGTGACGCCGTTCGTGGCGAGCTTCATCGGCCTGACCAACCGGCTGGCCGGCACGGCCGACGGCAGCTCGGCCCGGGTGCTGGAATCCACCGTGCCGCTGCTGCCCGGATCACCCACCTCCGGGGCGATCACCGCCCTGGTCCGGCCGGAGGCCATCACCCTGGCGCCGGCCGGTGACGCCGTGTCCGGACCGGCCTCGGCCGTGGTCGCGGCCACCAGCTTCCTCGGGTCGATGGGCCGGGTGCAGGTGCGGTTCGGTGCCGGCGACGTGGTCATCGCGCAGATGGGCACGCACGAGATCGCCGACCTCAGCGTCGGTCTGCCCGTCACGGTGGGGATCAAGCCGTCCCCGGTGCTGGCCGAGCAGGCCTGACCGACTCCTCCGGTGGGTCCCGCCCCGGCGGGACCCACCACCGGGGTGACGGCGCCGGTCGGGGAGAATGCTCCCCATGACCGAGACCCCCGATCCTGCCGTCCCGACCGCCGGCGGGGTGGACCCGCTCCCGTTGCTGGACCTGGCGATCCGGGTCGCGCGCGCCGCCGGCGCCGAGCTGCTGCGGCGCTACGGTCACGTCGAGGGACTGGACACGAAGTCGTCGGCCACCGACCCGGTCTCGGACGCCGACCGGGCCGCCGAGGCGCTCATCGTCCGGGAGCTGCTGGCCGAGCGGCCGGACGACGGGATGATCGGCGAGGAGGGTGCGGACCGGCCGTCCGGGACCGGCATCACCTGGGTCATCGACCCCCTCGACGGCACCGTGAACTACCTCTACGAGCTGGACAACTTCTCGGTGAGCATCGCCGCCGAGGACGCCGACGGCGGGCTGGTCGGCGTGGTGCACGACCCGCGGCGGGACATCACCTTCACCGCCGTGCGCGGCGGTGGCGCCTTCCTGGACGGGACCCCGCTGCAGGTCAGTGCACCCGCATCTCTCGAGAAGGTACTGCTGTCCACTGGTTTCGGCTACAGCCCGGAGCGCCGGGCGGCCCAGGGGGCGCTGGTCGCCGGGCTGCTGCCCAGCATCCGGGACATCCGCCGGATCGGCTCCGCGGCCCTGGACCTGTGTGCCGTCGCGGCTGGCCGGATCGACGCCTTCTACGAGGAGGGCGTGCAGCACTGGGATGTCGCCGCCGGCGGGCTGATCGCCCGCGAGGCCGGTGCCCTGATGACACCGATCGGCCTCACCGGCGCCGAGACCGGCTGGCTCGTCGCCGGGCCGGACGTGCACACCTGGATCTCCGCCGCACTGGAGGACGTGCACCGGGCGCTCTGACGTCCGGGGACAGCCGCGGCGGCGATCGCCCGAATCGCCCGATAATTCTTGATTGCACCTTTCATGACGATGGATGGCATTTCGGAGGATCGTCCTTGACGTGTCGTTGAACCATCGGGTGTGAGTTCTTCGATGCATCACGGCGTTGCCCCACGATCGGCCCAATGGTGCGCCTGCCGGCTGTCACCCGTACGGAATCTGTTGCTGTGCAGCTGTTCCGGCCGTCGCTGCTCGGAGCGACAGAATTCCGGTGGATCGCCCCGAACGGTGGCCGATTTCCGGCGCAGGCACCACGGACATTCCTTCCGTCCTCACTGGACGTTCACCGCGACCGTGGCTTAGGTTCACACGACTCACACACGCTCGTTCCGCGGTCGCTGCTGTTGTGGCCGGAGAACCCGGCCGCGCCCATCGGGGCGTGTGCCCGAAGAGAAAACGGAGCACCGGTGCGCACACCCCGACGCACACGCGCACGGAGCGTGGGGGCCACCGCCCTCACCGCCGTGCTGCTGACCGGATCGGTCACCCTGGCACCCGCCGCCTCCGCGGCCGTCGACCCGGCTGCCGCGGTCGTCATCAACGAGGTCTACGGCGGTGGCGGCAACAGCGGTGCCACCCTGCAGCACGACTTCATCGAGCTCTACAACACCACCGACGCCGCCGTGGATCTCACCGGCTGGTCGGTGCAGTACGCCTCCGCAGCCGGCACCAGCTGGCAGCGCACCGCGCTGACCGGCTCGATCGCCCCGGGCCAGTACTACGTGGTCGTCGAGGCCCAGGGCGCCGGCGGCACCGTCCCGGTCACCGGCGACGTCACCGGCACCATCGCGATGAGCGGCACCGCCGGCAAGGTCGCCCTGGTGTCCTCCGGTACCACCGGGCTCACCTGCGGGAACGCCTGCCCGGAGGCTGCCGAGGTTGTCGACTTCGTGGGCTACGGCAGCACCGCCGCCAGCCATGCGGGCGACGCCCCCACGCCCGCCCCGTCGAACACGACTTCCGTCTTCCGGGATGCCGACTCGACCAACACCGGCGAGAACGCCGACGACTTCACCGCCGGCGCACCGACTCCCGGTGAGCCCACCCCGGGCGAGGAGGAGCCGCCGGCCGCCGGCACGGTGACCATCGCCGAGATCCAGGGCACCGGTGCCGCCAGCCCGCTGGCCGGGCAGTCGGCCACCACCCGTGGCATCGTCACCGCCGCCTACCCGGTCGGCGGGTTCAACGCCTACACCATCCAGACCCCGGGCACCGGCGGACCGCTCGATGTCAGCGGTGCCGCGGTCGCCTCGCAGGGCCTGTTCGTCTTCTCCGCCGCCACGGTCGCGGACGTCGCCATCGGCGACCACGTCGAGGTCACCGGCACGGTGGGCGAGTTCTCCGGCCGGACCGAGCTGTCGGTGGCCGCCGGCGGCCTGACCGTGCTGGCGGAGGAGGCCGCGCCGGTCACCCCGACCACCACCGACGGCTGGCCGACCACCGACGCGCAGCGCGAGGCGCTCGAGTCGATGCTCTACCTGCCGACCGGTGACTTCACCGTCAGCGACGTCTACAGCACCAACCAGTACGGCGAGGTCGGCCTGGCCTCCGGCACCACCCCGCTGATCCAGCCGACCGACGTGGCCCGCCCGGGCAGCACCGAGGCCGCCGCGGTCACCGCCGACAACGCCTCCCGTGCCGTGGTTCTCGACGACGGGGCGTCCACCAACTTCCTGTCCGCGGCGAACTCGTCGCAGACCCCGCCGTACCTGTCGCTCACCGCTCCGGTGCGCGTCGGCGCGCCGGCGACCTTCGCCTCGCCGGTGGTCGTCGACTACCAGTTCGGTGACTGGCGCTTCCAGCCGGTGTCCCAGGTGACCCCGGCCGACACCGCCGCCTACCCGGCGACCTTCGGCAACACCCGGCAGGCCACCCCGGACACCGCCAAGATCGGTGCCGCGGACCTCAAGGTCAGCTCCTTCAACGTGCAGAACTACTTCACCACCCTCGGCGCGGACGTCGCCGGCTGCTCGTCCTACAAGGACCGCACCGGCACCCCGATCACCGTGAACACCTGCCCGGGCAACGGCCCGCGCGGTGCCTGGGACGCCACCAACCTGGAGCGGCAGCAGGCCAAGATCGTCCGGGCCATCAACGACTCCGGCGCCGACGTCGCCGGTCTCGAGGAGATCGAGAACTCGGTCACCCTGGGCAAGCCCGCCGACAGCGCGCTGGCCACCCTGGTCGACGCGCTGAACGCCGACGCCGGCTCCGAGGTCTGGGCCTACGTCCCGTCCTCCACCGAGCTGCCGGCCGCCGACACGATGGACGTCATCACCAGCGCCATCATCTACAAGCCGGCCGCGGTCACCCGCACCGGCGAGTCCCGCGCGCTGGGCACCGAGAGCGCCGACAACGGTGCCGACTCCGGTGCGTTCGCCAACGCCCGCGAGCCGGTCGGCCAGGTCTTCACCCCGGTCGGTGGCGGCGAGTCGTTCTTCTTCGTGGTCAACCACTTCAAGTCCAAGGGCTCGGCCGGACCGTTCGCCGGTGACGCCGATGCCGGCGACGGCCAGGGCGCCTCGAACGAGTCGCGCAAGCGGCAGGCGGCCGCGCTGGTGGCCTGGATCCCGACCGTGCTCGACGACACCGCCACCCAGGCGGTCGTGATGGTCGGCGACTACAACTCCTACGGCCAGGAGGACCCGGTCAAGGTCCTCACCGACGCCGGTTACGTCGACGTCGAGGCGCACGTCGCCGCGGAGACCGGCGAGCGGGAGTACTCGTACTCCTTCAGCGGCCTGTCCGGCTCGCTGGACCACGTGTTCGTGAACTCGGCGGCACTCGACCGCACCACCGGTGCGGACATCTGGAACATCAACGCCGCGGAGTCCATCGCGCTGAACTACAGCCGGTACAACTACCACGGCACGTTGTTCTGGGACCCGGCCACGCCGTTCGCGGCCTCCGACCACGACCCGGTCGTCGTCGGCCTCACCGCAGGTGCGGTCTCCACCTCCACCACGGTGCAGGTGCTGGGCATCAACGACTTCCACGGCCGGATCCAGGCGAACCAGACCGAGGCCGGCGCCGCGGTGCTGTCCGGTGCGGTCGACCAGCTGCGGGCCGAGTACCCCAGCACCGTCTTCGCCGCCGCCGGCGACCTGGTGGGTGCCTCGACCTTCGAGTCGTTCATCGCCAAGGACAAGCCGACCATCGATGCGCTCAACGCCGCGGGCCTGGAGGTGTCGGCCGTGGGCAACCACGAGTTCGACCAGGGCTACGAGGATCTCACCGAGCGGATCATGGCGCCGTACGACCCGGTGACCAACCCCTACGGCGGCGCCGAATGGGAGTACCTGGGCGCCAACGTGCGTCACGAGGACGACCACTCCGCCGCACTGCCCGAGTCCTGGGTGCAGGACTTCGGCTCCGTGCAGGTCGGTTTCGTCGGCGTGGTCACCGACCACCTGGACGAGCTGGTCTCCCCGGCCGGCATCGAGGGCCTGGAGATCGAGGCGCCGGTGCTGGCGGCCAACCGGACCGCGGCCGAGCTGAAGGCCGAGGGCGCCGACATCGTGGTGATGCTGGTGCACGAGGGTGCGGCGACCACCGCGCTGTCCGCGGCCACCGACCCGTCGACCGACTTCGGCCGCATCGTCACCGGTGCGAGCGAGGACATCGATGCGATCGTCTCCGGTCACACCCACCTGACCTACAACCACCAGATCCCGGTGCAGTCCTGGATCGACGAGGGTCGCGCGGTGACCACCCGTCCGGTCGTCTCGGCCGGGCAGTACGGGTACAACCTGGACCAGCTGCTGTTCACCGTGGACAACGCCACCGGCGATGTCACCGGGGTCGAGTCGAACACCCTGCCGCTGGTGACCACCACGGTCACCCAGAACCCGGACGGCACCAGCACCACCACCTACACCCCGAACTACCCGGCCGACCCGGAGGTCACGCCGATCGTCGCGGCGGCGGTCGCCGAGGCGGACGTGCTCGGGGCGCAGGAGCTGGGTCAGATCGAGGGGCCGTTCAACCGGGCCAAGCTGGCCAACGGCACCAGCGAGAACCGGGGTGGCGAGTCCACTCTCGGCAACCTGGTGGCCGAGGTGCAGCGGTGGGCGACCACGGCGCCGGAGTCCGGCGCCGCGCAGATCGCCTTCATGAACCCGGGCGGCCTGCGTGCCGACATGGTCGGCAACGCCGGTGCCGCGGGCACCTACCCCGCTGCGCTGACCTACAAGCAGGCGGCGACGGTGCAGCCGTTCGCCAACACCCTGGTCAACATGGACCTGACCGGTGCGCAGATCAAGCAGGTGCTGGAGCAGCAGTGGCAGCCGGCCGGCGCGTCGCGGCCGTTCCTGAAGCTGGGCATCTCCGAGGGCTTCACCTACACCTACGATCCCGCGAAGGCGGCCGGCAGCCGGATCACCGGTATGTGGCTGGACGGGGAGCCGATCGCCGATGCCACGGCGTACTCGGTGACCGTCAACTCGTTCCTGTCCTCCGGCGGTGACAACTTCACCGCGCTGTCCGGCGGGACGGACAAGCGGGACACCGGCAAGACCGACCTGCAGGCGATGGTCGACTACATGGCGGCCAACACCCCGCTCCCGGTCGACTACACCCAGCGCGCCGTCGGCGTCAGCTTCCCGGCCGACGCCCCGGCGGAGTACGAAGCGGGACAGACGGTCTCGTTCTCGCTCAGCTCGCTGGCCTACACCACGGCGGCCGACCGCAAGGACACCTCGGTCGAGCTGTCGCTGGGTGGCACGGTCGTCGGCACGGCAACGGTGGACAACACCATCGGTACCGACGTCTTCGACGAGAACGGCAAGGCATCGGTCACCTTCGAGGTGCCCGCGGGCACCGAGGCCGGCGCCCAGGTGCTGACGGTGACCGGCACGACGACCGGCACGGTGGTGCTGGTGCCGCTGCAGATCGCGGCCGCCGCCTCGACGGTGGAGACCACCACCACCCTGTCGGCCAACCGCACCAGCCAGGTGTACGGCTACCCGGTGCGGATCACCCTGACCGCCACCGTGGTGGCCGGTGACGGCTCCGTCGTCCCGGGCAGCGTCGAGTTCCGCGCCGGTGACCTGGTACTCGGCTCCGCACCGATCAGCGGCGGGGTCGCCCGGTTCACCCTGCCGGCGAGCACCCCGGCCGGCTCGGCGCCGGTGACCGCGGTCTACGCGGGCACCGAGGCGTTGCAGGCGTCGGAGTCGGCACCGGTGACGCTGACCGTGCAGAAGGCGCCGTCGGCGACCCTGCTGCTCACCAACCGGTTGGTCCAGAAGTACGGGACCTCCCAGGTGACGCTGTCCGGCGGCACCCTGGTGCCGTTCAACCCGGTCGCGGGCACCCTGGTGCTCAAGGCCAACGGCACCGAGGTGGCGCGCGCCGCCACCACCGGCGGGCTGCTGTCCTACAAGCTGCCGGCGAACACCCCGGTGGGCACCTACCGGTTCACCGTGACCTTCGTGCCGTCCTCGCCGAACGTGGCGGGTTCGGTGTCGAACACCGTCCCGGTGGTCGTCCGCCGCTGAGGCGGTGACGACGGCTGACACCAGCTGCACGACCGGCCGACGGGCCGCGGGCGTCCTGCCCGCGGCCCGTCGGTGTCTCTGCGGTGTCCTCCGGTGCCTCGGTGCGTTCTCCGGTGTGTCAGTGCCCGGTGCGGCGCCAGGAGCCCAGCACCATCAGGGTTTTCGTGCCGATCACGTTGCCGTCCCGGCGCAGCCGGTCCACCACGTCGGCCAGGTGCTGCACCCCGGTGACCCGGAACCGCACCAGCGCGTCCGGGTCGCCGGCGACGGTCAGCACCTCGACCACCTCCGGCAGGTCCGCGGCGGTCCGGGTGATGTCCTCGACCTTGGTGTTGCCGGCGAAGCGCAGCTCGGCGAACGCCTCCAGCCCGGCGCCGAGCTTCCCGTGGTCCAGGGTCGCGGTGTAACCGGTGATCACCCCGAGCCGCTCCAGCCGCTCGATCCGGCGGATCACCGGCGAGGGCGTGAGGTTCACCCGCTGCGCGATGTCGGAGGCGCTGCGGCGGGCGTTCTCCACCAGCAGATCGAGGATGGCGTGGTCGACGGCATCGAGTTCCTCCGGGGCGGTCATGCCGACCAACGGTACGGGGTGGTCTCGCGAACACCGCCGACAGGGCGCAGTGATTCCGCGCCATTCGGGAGCAGGACGCGAGAAAGCTGCGCGCTGCTCTCGGATCGTGCGAGATGTTTGTGTCCGCCCCGGCGGTGCGGGAGGGTCGTACGGGCGCCCGACGACGGGCCCGCGGACACGCCCGATGCGGGCCGGATCGGGTAGGACAGGGGTCGGTGCATGGCGGAGACGGTGTCCGGGCGGCTGCCCGGGGGGCGGGTGCCGGAGCGCTCGGCGCACTCCGGGCACCATGGGGTCATGCCCGTCATCGCCGACGCCCCCGGACCGGACCATCCCACCGCGCCCCCGGAGCCGGTGGACCCGGCACGGCTGTACCGCGACATGGCGATCACCCGGCGCATCGACACCGAGGCCATCGCCCTGCAGCGGCAGGGTGAGCTCGGGCTCTGGCCGTCCCTGCTGGGACAGGAGGCCGCCCAGGTCGGCGCCGCCCACGCGCTGCAGCCGCAGGACATGGTCTTCCCGACCTACCGCGAGCACGGGGTGGCCTGGGTGCGCGGTATCGACCCGGTCGAGCTGCTGGGCCTGTTCCGCGGCACCACGCTCGGCGGGTGGGACCCGCAGCAGCACCGGATGAACACCTACACCCTGGTCATCGGCGCCCAGCTGCTGCACGCGGTGGGCTATGCGATGGGGATCGTGCGGGACGGCGACGTGGGCACCGGCGAGCCGGGCCGGGACCGCGCCGTGCTGGCGTTCCTCGGCGACGGATCGATCAGCGAGGGCGAGACCAACGAGGCCTTCGTCTGGGCGGCCGCGCAGGACCTGCCGGTGGTCTTCCTCTGCCAGAACAACCAGTGGGCCATCTCCGCGCCGTTCAGCGTGCAGAGCCGGGTGCCGGTGGCCCGGCGGGCCGACGGGTTCGGCTTCCCCGGGATCCGGGTCGACGGCAACGACGTGCACGCCGTGCTGGACGCCACCCGGGAGGCGCTGGAGCGGGCCCGGGCCGGCGGCGGTCCGACCCTGGTCGAGGCGCTGACCTACCGGCGCAACCCGCACACCACCTCCGACGACGACGGCCGCTACCGCAGCGGTGCCGAGAACGACCGCTGGGCGGCGCGGGACCCGCTGGCCCTGGCCCTGGACGGGATGGAGACCGGTGACGGCCGGGCGGCGCTGCTGGCCGAGGTGGAGCAGGAGTGCGAGCAGGTGGCGGCCCGGCTCCGGGCCGGCTGCCGCGCCCTGCCGGAGCCCGATCCGGCGGCGCCGTTCGACCACACCTTCGCCGAGATCACCCCGGAGCTGGAGCGGCAGCGGGCCGAACACCTGGCCTTCGTCGCGTCGTTGGAGGTGACCCCGTGACGGACACGACGATGGTCGGCGCGCTGAACCTGGGCCTGCGGCACGAGCTCGAGCGCGACCCGAAGGTGCTGCTGCTCGGCGAGGACGTCGGGCGGCTGGGCGGCGTGTTCCGGGTGACCGACGGGCTGCAGAAGGACTTCGGGTCCGACCGGGTGGTCGACACGCCGTTGGGCGAGGCCGGGATCGTCGGCACCGCCGTCGGTCTCGCGATGGCCGGCTACCGGCCGGTGTGCGAGATCCAGTTCGACGGGTTCGTCTTCCCCGCGGTGAACCAGATCGTCACCCAGCTCGCCAAGATCCGGCACCGCAGCGCCGGCCGCACCGCCATGCCGGTCGTCATCCGCATCCCCTACGGCGGCGGGATCGGCGCGATCGAGCACCACTCCGAGTCGCCCGAGGCCTATTTCGCGCACACCGCCGGCATCAAGGTGGTGACCCCGGGCTCGCCGCAGGACGCGTACACGATGCTCCGGCAGGCGATCGGGTCGCCCGATCCGGTGATCTTCCTGGAGCCCAAGCACCGCTACTGGACCAAGGGCCCGGTCACCCCGGTGGCGGGGTCGGGCGTCGCCGCCGGACCGCTCGCCACCGACGGGCTGCACCGCGCCCGGATCGTCCGCGCCGGCACCGATGTCACCGTGGTCGCCTACGGACCGCTGGTGGCCACGGCACTCTCGGCCGCCGGCATCGCCGCGGACGAGGGCACCAGCGTCGAGGTGATCGACCTGCGCAGCATCTCGCCACTGGACTCGGACACCGTGGTGGAGTCGGTCCGGCGCACCGGGCGGCTGGTGGTGGCGCACGAGGCGTCCCGCTCGCACGGCATCGGCGCGGAGATCGCAGCCCGGGTGCAGCAGGAGGCGTTCTACCATCTGCAGGCGCCGGTGCTCCGGGTCACCGGTTACGACACCCCCTACCCGGCAAGCCGTCTGGAGCAGGACTGGCTGCCCGGGGTCGACCGGTTGCTGGACGCGGTGGAGGCGGTCCGGAAGTACTGATCCGGGGTGTGCGACGTCCGGACCGACACGCGCGGGCCGGAGCAGGGGTGCGTTCCCCGGCGGGACGGAGGATGATCCCACCTGCTGGGACGACGCCGGTGTGCGGTCGGTCGGTGCGCCCGATCGGTCGGAGCGGAACGGGTACGAGAGAACAGGAGTCGGCGGGATGACGGTGGAGCGTCTGCTGTCCGGTGAGGACGAGGTCGCACTGCTCGAGCTGGTCCGGGAGATCTGCGACCGGGAACTGGCGCCACGCGCGGCCAAGGCGGAGGAGGCCGGTGACTTCCCCCGCGAGGTGATGCGGATCCTCGGCGCCGCCGGGGTTCTCGGCCTGCCCTACCCCGAACAGTGGGGCGGCAGCGGGCTGGACTACCAGACCTACCTGCAGTGCCTGGAGGAGATCGCCGCCCGCTGGGCGAGCGTCGGTGTCGGGGTCAGCGTCCACGTGATGTCCTGCTACCCGATCGCCGCCTTCGGGTCGGCGCAGCAGCGGGAGACCATGCTGCCGGAGATGCTGGGCGGCGAACTGCTGGGCGCGTACAGCCTGTCCGAGGCGCATGCCGGCAGCGATCCGGCGGCGATGCGCACCCGCGCGGTCCGGTTGGACGACGGCTCGTTCGAGCTGACCGGGAGCAAGGCCTGGGTGACGCACGGCGGGGAGGCCGACTTCTACACGGTGTTCGCGCGACTGCCGGAGGGCATCAGCTGCTTCCACATCGACGGCCGCACACCGGGTCTGTCCTTCGGCGCCCCGGAGCGCAAGATGGGCCTCACCGGCTCCACCACCGCCGCGCTCTACCTCGACGCCGTCCGGGTGCCGGCCGACCGGCTGATCGGCGCCCCGGGTCAGGGGCTGGCCATCGCGCTGTCCGCGCTGGACTCCGGGCGGCTCGGGATCGCAGCGGTGGCCACCGGTCTCGCCCAGTCGGCGGTGGACGCGGCGGTCGGCTGGGCCAAGGAGCGGACCGCGTTCGGCGCCGCCATCATCGACCACCAGGGGCTGGGCTTCCTGCTGGCCGACATGGACGCCGCCACCGTCTCCGCCCGGGCCACCTACCTGGACGCCGCCCGGCGCCGGGACGCCGGGATGAAGTTCGGCAAGCAGGCCAGCGTCGCCAAGCTGGTGGCCACCGACAACGCCATGAAGGTCACCACCGACGCGGTGCAGGTCTACGGCGGGTACGGCTACACCCACGACTTCCCGGTCGAGCGGTACATGCGGGAGGCGAAGATCATGCAGATCTTCGAGGGCACCAACCAGATCCAGCGGATGGTGATCAGCCGACTGCTGCGTCGCTGACGGTCTTCCGCTCCGCTCAGCTGTCCAGCAGGCGGGCCAGTGCTGCCAGGGACGGGCGGGCGGTGCGGTCGCCGGTGACCGGGTCGACGGCGACCAGGCCGTGGTGCCGGGTGAAGCCGTCGGAGCCCTCCCAGCCGTCGATCAGCGACCGGTGGAAGTGCGCCAGCACCGGGACCCCGGCCTCCGCCACCGCGCGCACCGCCTCGAGATGTGCGGTGAGGTGGGCGATCCGAGCGGCATCGCCGGCGTCCGTGGTCGGGTCGTAGGCCGCACCGTTCTCGGTGACCACCAGCGGTGGCAGGTCCGGGTACCGCCGGGCGAGCGCGTGGAGAGTGTCCGCGAGGCCGGCCGGATCCACCTCCCAGCCGCCTTCCGTGGCCGGACCGTCCGGCACCGCTTCCACGGTGCTGAACGGCACCCGGGTGTTGTCCGGGGCGGCGGCCACGGTGATCGGGTGCGGGTGCTCCACGCCGTAGAAGTCGAGCCGGCCGTGGATCCGCTGCAGGTCGCCGTCCAGCACCACTCCGGACTCGGCCACCGCCTCCTGCATCGCCCGCGGGTACCGGCCGCGCAGCACCGGCTGGGCGAACTGGTCGGAGCGGTAGATCCGGAACTGCAGCGCCGCCCGCCGGTTTGCGGCGGAGTCGGTGGCCGGTCGGACCGGGGAGTGCTGGTTCGAGATCCCCACGACGCGGGCACCGTTGTCGTGCAACGCGTCCCGTGCGACCGCGTGGCCCAGCAGCAGGTGGTGGGTGACCGGGAACGCCTCGTCCAGCAGGGTCAGCCCCGGGGCGTCGACGCCCGCGGCATGGCCGAACGCCAGGTGCTGGAACGGGTCGGCGAGGGTGGTCCAGCCGGCCGCGCGATCGGCCAGCCGCTCACCGCAGGCAGCGGCGAAATCGCCGAACCAGGAGGCGGTGTCGCGGTCCAGCCAACCGCCGGTCAGCATCAGGGCCAGCGGCAGCTCGGTGTCGTAGAGCACCGGCCACGGTTCGATGCCGGCGGCCAGCAGGTCGTCCACCCACCGGTCGGCGGCATCCAACCCGGCCGGGTCGAGACCGTCGCCCGGTTCGCCGGGCAGCGACCGGGCCCAGGACAGGGTGAACCGGAGCGCCTGCACGCCGGCACCGGCCAGCAGGGCCAGGTCCTCGGTCCGTCGCGAGAGATGGTCGGCGGCCGCCGGTCCCGCGCTGCCGTCGACGATCCGGCCGGGCGCCGCGGCCACCACGTCCCAGATGGTCGCGGACCGGCCGGCGGCGCCCTCGACCGCCGTCGCCGCGGTGGTCACCCCGACGCGGAAGAGAAAGCCGCTCACGCCCGGGCGACCTCGAAGTGCTGCAGGGCAGCGCCACCGGGGCCCAGATCCGCCCAGTCGCCGTCGACGGCGAACACCGCCATCGCGGAGGTGGGGAAGTGCTCGGTGGCCGCTCGCAGGGCCGCCGGATCGCTGCCCGGCCCGGCCAGCTGCTCGGTCAGGCCGGGCAACCCGGGTGCGTGTCCGACCACCAGCAGCACGGCGACATCCGCTGCCGTGAGCCGGATCTCCGCCAGCACATCCTCCGGATCGGCCTCGTAGACCCGGGACGAGACGTCGATGCGGTCCGGGGCGACGGCCAGTCCGGTGCGCTCCAGGGTCTGCCTGGTCCGCACGGCCGTCGAGCAGATCACCGCCTGCACCGGGTCGAGCTCCGCGGCGATCCACGCACCGGCCAGGGCGGCCTCCCGCTCGCCCCGCAGGGCCAGTGGGCGGTCGTGGTCGGGAACCCCCGGCGGATAGCCGGACTTGCCGTGGCGGAGCAGCACGAGGGTGCGGGATGTTGACGGCACTGGTCCTCCTGGCGCGGGTGCGTGGTGCCTGATCCTCCCACCGCGGGCAGTCACCGGGCTTGTCAGGGTTACCTTGACAAGGTGACGTGTCAGGGTGATCCTGACGGGTATGGACAAGCTGATCGAACGTGCCCTGACCGTCGGTGTGGGCGACGGCGCCGGCGAGGTGCAGGCGGTCGCGCTGGCCGAGGTGAACCGGCAGGTTGACGCCCTGCTCGGGCCGCGGCCGGTGCCCGGCACCCCGGAGCACGAGGCGGTCGCCGACGACGGTGGCCGGTACGAGCGGGCCCGGCAGCTGCTGGCGCTGCGCCTCACCCTGCAGGCCGGGCTGGACGCGCGGTGGGACGTGCTGGCGCTGCGTCGCTGGGGGGTCACCTGGGAGCTGGTCGGCCGGGCGGCGGGGGTGTCCCGGCAGTCCGCGCACGAGCGGTGGTCGCCGTGGATCCGCGAGGTGCTGTCCCGCGGTGGCGGCGAGCTCGACGCGCTGGCCGCGCCGGACCGCGCGGACGTGTGACGGTCGCAGCGGGCGGCTGACGATCGCGGTGCGCGGCTGACGGTCGCAGCGGCGACGACCCCGGAGGGCCGCCCAGGTCGCCGGGTAGGACAGTCGGGCCGGGGCAGCCGGGCCGGGACGGTGCCATCGGGCTCCCTTGCAGGTCTCCGCGGGACGGAACATCCGTCCGGACCTACGCTGCGACACCGATGGCGCACCGGAACCCGGTGACGCACCGTGGTTCTCCCGTCACCAGCCACCGCCGCCGACACCCTTTGGGGTGGCGTGGACTCCGGGAGGCCCAGCACCGGAACGCGCGCGAGTGCATCCTGTTGATCATCAACGGGCCGGGATCGCCTGCCCGCCAGACGGAGTCGCACGCCCCTCCGGCAGAACCCGGACGGCCGCGGGCATCACCCGTCCGGGACGTCGATCCGGCCGAATCCGGCGAATTCGCTACCGCAAGTGTCCGATCGGCACTCCGACGGCGCGATCCGGCCGTGCAGGACCACCGGAAAGGGTGCCGATCCATCACCGATCGGTCGACCCCGTCACGCCGGGTCACGTGCTTACCATGGAGGTCCGGGTCCATGCAGTCGGATGTACCCGGAGTTCACGCACCATCCGGACCCCGTCCGGCGAGAAGCGCACCACCCGAACTGCCGTGCTCCTGCCCTCGTCGCAGCGCAACGCAGAGACCCTGCGAAGTGAGGTATCCGTGTCCCGCACGACCCCACGGACCGTCGCCCCCGCGCCGGCACCCCGGAGGTCGCGATGACCACCGCGACCGACCGACCGATGCTGTTCCACGCCCTGGCCGTGGGCGTGCAGCTGGAGCTGCCGACCGGGTTCGTGGAGCTGCCGTTGGGCGCCGACCAGCTGCCCGGCCAGGAACTCGCCGCCGCCGGCTATGTGCGGTACGGCGTCGACGGTGCGGTGACCGCACGACTGGAGATCGACCGGGTTGCGAAGGTGCCCGCCGAGCACGAGGCCGGCGCCGCCGGCTCGGTGCTGCGCACGCTGGCCGCGATGGGCGGCGAGCCGTTCGAGCCCTTCGAGCGGGTGATCGACGGTGCCGTGGTGACCGGTGTGCACCTGCGGTACCCGGACGGCCTGCCGGACCCCGCCGATGCGCTGCCGGCCGACGAGGTGTCCGGCCCCGGCGCGGTGATCGTGCTGGCGGCGGTGACGTTCGGCGGTGCCGTGCACACGCTGGCGTTCCTCTCCGGCGACGAGCACGTCCACGAGCAGCTGCCCGAGTTCCACCGGGCGCTGGACTCCGCCCGGTTCCTCACCAGCCGCGGGCACGACCGCCGCGGCCGCACCGCGCGCCCGGTGTTCTTCGGCGACCGCGAGCTCGGCGTCAGCCTCGTCGCGCCGGCCGGATGGGCCGTGCACCGCAGCCCCGAGTCGCTGCGGCTGATCGGCCCGCCGGACCCGCGGGGCCGCCGCACCACCTTCACCGTGACGTCCGAGGCGGCCGACGGGATCAGCTGGCACCGGCGGTTCCTCGGCCGCGAGGTCGAGCTGCTGGCCGGTGCGGTGCCCGGCTACCGCGAGATCGGCCGCGAGGACTTCGATCTGCACGACGACACCGCGGTCACCGCGCTGACCTACTGCGGCGACGAGCCGTCGGTGTCCCAGGTGCGCGCCTGGATCAGCGCCTCCGCCCGCCGGCTCTTCGCGGTCTCCGCGAGCACGGCCCCCGGCCGGGACGACGACCTGCCGGTGCTCGCCGACATGCTGCGCTCGATCCGACTGATGCCCGCCGCCTGAGCGCGGGGCGTCCGCTCGATCGGCCCCCGGGCGGCCAGGTCAGGTGCCCGGACGTTCCGGGTCCTTCCACCGACGCTCCTTGTAGGTACAAGGACCGGGACCGTTCGTTCGATCAGCGCCCGGCGGCCGGGTCAGGGCCCTGAACCTTCCCGGTCCTTCCAGCGACGCTCCGTGTAGCTCCAGGGACCGCTACTCAGTGGTCCGGCGGCTCAGCCCGTTCGCCGGCCCCGGAGCGACTTGGCCGTCGACGACGGCGGCTCACAGCCCTACTTCTGGTCCTTCGACGAGATCACCACGATGACGTCGCCGGGCTGGAACACCTTGACCCCGCCGGAGTCGAAGCGGTGCGAGACGCCGTTGCGGATCACTGTCAGTACGATCTCGCCCTGCGCGGTGAGCCGGGCGGGGGAGAGGCCGACGTCCTCCGGCCGGACCACCCGCTCGGTGATCTGCAGGCCGGCGACCGGCTCGAGCAGGTCCTCGATCAGCTCGCCGGCGTTGGGCGCGGCGATCGACAGCCCGAGCAGCCGGCCCGCCGACTCCGCGGTCGGGATGACCACGTCGGCGCCGCCCTGCCGGAGCACCCCGATGTTCTGCTCCTCGCGGGCCGCCGCGGCGATCGTGGCGTGCGGGGCCAGCCGGCGGGCGGTCAGGGTGACCAGCACGTTGGTGTCGTCCCGGTCGGCGGCCACGACCACCCGCTGCGCACCGGGCACCGCGGCCTGCCGCAGCACCTCCTCACGCCGGGCGTCGCCGAGCACCCCGATGCAGCCCATCGCGGTCGCGGTCTTCACGTTCCCGCCGTTGGTGTCGACGACGATGATGTGGTCGGCGGGGTAGCCCTGGTCGATGAGCGCCTGCGCCGCCGAGCGGCCCTTGGTGCCGAAACCGATGACGACGGTGTGCTTCTTCACGCGTGCCTTCCAGCGGTGGTAGCGGAACTGCTGCCGGCTGCGCTCGGTCAGCACCTCGATGGTGGTGCCGACCAGCACGATCAGGAAGAGGAACCGGAGCGGCGTGATGAGCAGGATGTTCGTCAGCCGGGCGGAGTCGGACAGCGGGGTGATGTCGCCGTAGCCGGTGGTGGAGAGGGTGACGGTCGCGTAGTAGAAGGCGTCCAGCCAGGTGTCGACCGTGTCCTCGACATCGCGGTAGCCGTCCCGCTCGATGTAGACGACGGTCGCCGTCACCACCACGCACAGCAGCGCGATCGCGATCCGGATGCTGATCGCCCGCACCGGACCGCGGTCGCGTTCCGGGAAGATGATGCGCCCGACGTTCTGCGTCACAAAGCGGCAGACTACCCAGCGGTGGGCCGGTCACCTACCAGGACGCCGCAGATCACCCGGCGCACTTCTGCGGGCCGGGCCGTGGCCCGGACGTGACTCAGCCGCGGGTGTCCCGCTCGGCCAGGAACGCCTCGAACTGCGCGCCGAGCTCGTCGGCGGTGGGCAGCGGGGCGGAACGGGCCAGCAGGCCGCGGCCGGTGGCCGAGACGAAGGTGTCGTACTGCTGCTCCAGCGCCTCGACGACCTGCGCCACCTCGGGGTTGTCGCGCAGCTGCTCGGCCAGCTGCAGCTGCACCTTCGCGGCCTCCTCGTCCAGGCCCGCGGTCGGCAGCAGCAGGCCGGAGGTGTCGGACAGCGCCTGGATCAGCTGCCGGGCGGTCTCCGGGAACTCGGAGCGGGCGACGTAGTGCGGCACATGGGCGGCGAAGCCGATCGCATCCCGGCCCTCCTGGCCGAAGCGGAACTCCAGCAGCCCGGTCGCGTGCCCGGGGACCTGCACCGTGCCGACCCAGTCCTGCTGGTCCGGCGGCAACAGGTCGGAGCGGGTGGCGTGGACCGACATCCCGGTGGGCCGGGTGTGCGGGACGGCCATCGGGATCGCCATCAGGCCGACGGTCAGCCGCACGGCGAACCGGTCGACGATCTGCCCGACCGCGCTGACGAACCGCTCCCACAGCACGTCCGGCTCCGGGCCGGTGAGCAGCAGGAACGGGACACCGGCCTCGTCGGTGACGTGGTGGATCACCAGCTGCGGGGTCTCGTAGTCGGTGAAGGCGTTGCGGCTGAAGGTGAGCGTGGGGCGGCGCGACCGGTAGTCCAGCAGCTGGTCGACGTCGAACGTCGCGATCACCGTGTGCGGCAGCTTCTCCAGCAGGTGCGCCACGGCCAGGGACACGCCCGAGCCCGCGTCCACATACCCGTCCAGGGCGTGCACGAGCACCGGCTCGTTCAGTTCGTCGAGCTGCGGGACCTCGAGGTGCAGCTCGTACAGGTCGCCGGGTTCGGCAGTCATTCCGCCACCTCCATCCTCGGGGTCAACCATCCGGTCCCATCGTCGCATTCCGCGATCGCCGAACTTTCCGCCGTCCCCGGGGTGGCCGGGTGCAGGCGCCGCTGATCGGGCTCAGGCGAAGACGACGGTGCGGTGACCGTCCAGCAGCACCCGGTCCTGCAGGTGGTACTGCAGACCCCTTGCCAGCACGGCCTTCTCGATGTCCCGGCCGCGCATCGCCA
Organism: Nakamurella alba; assembly: GCF_009707545.1. NCBI lineage: Bacteria > Bacillati > Actinomycetota > Actinomycetes > Nakamurellales > Nakamurellaceae > Nakamurella > Nakamurella alba. The sequence continues at coordinate 396,434 of NZ_WLYK01000008.1, forward strand.
GATCGGCGGCGGAGCTGGTGTGGTCGATCCGGACCACGTCCTGCTCGATGATCGGGCCGTCGTCCAGGTCCGGTGTGACGTAGTGACAGGTGGCACCGACCATCTTCACGCCGCGGTCGTAGGCCTGGTGGTAGGGCCTGGCGCCCTTGAACGACGGCAGGAACCCGTGATGGATGTTGAGCAGCCGTCCGGTCCACCGCTCGCATAGCTTCGGCGGCACCACCTGCATGAACCGGGCCAGCACGATCGCGTCCGGTTCCTGCGCGTCCACCAGCTCGCGGATCCGCTCGAAGGCCGCAGACTTCCCCGCCGGGTCACCGGCCGGCACCGGGACGTGCACGAACGGGATGCCGTACATCTCGGCGACCGGCGCCAGCACCGGATGGTTGCCGATCACCGTCGTGACGTCGGCACCGAGCATCCCGGCGTGCCAGCGGGAGAGCAGTTCGTAGAGGCAGTGGCCTTCGGTGGAGACGAGCAGTACCGCACGCTTGGGCACCGCGGTGTCGGTCAACGCCCACCGCTCGGCGGCCAGCTCACCGGCGATCACCCCGAACCGCTCGCGCAGCTCGTCGATGCCGATGGTCAGCGACGAGGCCCGGACCGCCTGCCGGGTGTAGAAGCGGCCGGTCGCGGTCTCCGAGTGGTAGCCGGCCTCCAGGATCCAGCCGCCCAGGTCCGCCAGGAAGGTGGAGATCCGGGCCACGATCCCGGTGCTGTCCGGGCAGGCCAGGGTCAGCACGTACTGCCGTTCGGCCACTGCCCCTCCTGCCCGGACGCCGGGTGATTCGTTGGTGTCGGAGTCAGAGACGCGCGGCGGTGTAGGCCGCCTCGCTGTCCAGCAGTGCGCCGACCTGCTCGACGATGATCGCCTCGACCTTGCTGCCGAACAGCGGGATCGGCACGACGGCGGAGCCGTCGACGGCCAGCGTCGAGCCCTCGCCGTCGGCGCTCAGCGTCATCGTGCCCTTCAGCGAGGCCGGGGCACCCTTGACCACCACGGAGAACGTGGCGGTATAGCCGTCGCCGTCGGCCGCCCACACCTCGGTGCGCTCGGTGACCGGGTCGCCCGGGATCATCGACGCCACCATCGACGGCAGCACCGAGGCCGGGATCGACTGCCGGGTGACGATCGTGGTCTTCCCGTCGGTGGTGCTCAGGTCGACCACCTGCGGGTCGTTGCCACCGGTCTCGGTCAGCCGGCCCTCCTGGAAATCCCGGTCGGTCAGCAGGGCGTACACCGCGGCGGGCGCACCCGGCAGGGAGTGGCTGACCTTCAGCGGACTGGGCACGGGGGCTTCTCCTTCGGACGGCGATCGGGACAGCCCCAACCTACCGAGCCTCTACCCTTGCCCGGTGCCGCACCTGCCCCCGACCACCGGTCCGGACCTGTCCGGGTTCACCACGCTCGGGCTGGGCGGACCCTGCCGCGGCCTGATCACCGTGCAGTCGCCGGCGGACCTGGCCGCGATCGTCGGCCGGGACGACCTGCTGGTGCTGGGCGGCGGTTCGAACCTGGTGATCGCCGACGCGGGTGTCGACCTCACCGTGGTGCGCATCGCGATCCCCGGGCTGCGGATCGACGGCGACCTGGTGACCATCGGCGCCGGCGTGGACTGGGACACCGCCGTCGCTGAACTGGTGGCGGCCGGCCGCTGCGGCCTCGGCCCGCTCTCCGGGATCCCCGGGTCCACCGGCGCCACCCCGGTGCAGAACGTCGGCGCCTACGGCACCGAGGTCGGCGACCTGCTGCACGAGGTGACGCTGTTCGACCGGGTCACCGGCGCGATCACCGCCGTGCCGGCGGCACAGCTGGGCCTCGGCTACCGCACCTCGGTGCTCCGCGGCAGCGCCCGGCACGTGGTGACCGCGGTGACCTTCCGGCTGCCCGCGGATCCGCAACCGGTCCGGTACGCCGAGCTGGCCCGGGTGCTGGGCGTGCAGGTCGGGGAGACCGCGCCGGAGGCTGAGGTGCGGACGGCCGTGCTGGAGCTGCGCCGGTCCAAGGGCATGGTGCTCGACCCCACCGATGCCGACACCCGCAGTGCCGGTTCGTTCTTCACCAACCCCATCCTGGATCCGGCCGCCGCCGGGCAGGTGGACGCCCGGATCCGGGACCGCTGCGGCCCGGACACGAGCTACCCGCGGTACCCGGCGGGCGAGGACGGCGAGCTGGTCAAGCTGTCCGCGGCCTGGCTGATCGAGAGGGCCGGGTTCCACAAGGGGTTTGAAGGCCCGGGTGGCCGGGTCGCGGTGTCCGGCAAGCACACGCTCGCGCTGACCAACCGCGGCGCCGGCTCCACCGCCGATCTGCTCGTGCTGGCCCGGGAGATCCGGGACGGCGTGCTCGCCGCGTTCGGCGTCGAGCTGCACCCCGAGCCGATCCTGGTCGGCGTCACTCTCTGATCGGCTTCGGGGCCGGCTGACCGCACGCTTCGAGACCGCGTCGTGTCCGGCGCGGAACACCGACTTCACCGGTAGGCCTTACCTTTGATGCGGTGTCCTGCCGGTGAACGGCGGGATCTCCGCCGCGCCGCCGTCGAGCAGGTGCACGGTGCGCGGGGGCGGTGTCAGCGGGTGAAGGAGTCATGAGGGTGCGAGTGTTGAGCAGCGGACGGATCGGCCGGGCGTCGCGGTGGCTGGGTGCGGTGGCGGTGCTGTCGCTGGTGGTCAGCGCCTGTGGTGCGTCGACCGAGGCGGACCAGGAGGTCGTCACCGTCACGGTGCCGGCGCAGAACGCCCCGGCGACGACGCAGGTGGGTGTACCTGGGCTGGACACCCCGACCACGTCGGCTCCGGTCGTCTCCTCCTCGGATCCCTCGCCCTCGGGTGAGGTGACCACCCCGACCGCCACCGGGTCGGCGGTGAAGTGGACGCTCAAGCCGCTGGACAAGGCCAAGGGCATCGGCCCCAACGAGCCGGTGGTGATCAGCGTGTTCGCCGCCAAGATCACCGAGCTGGCGCTGACGGGCGACGACGGGTCCACGATCACCGGCGCGCTGAACGAGGACAAGACCACCTGGACCTCGAACGAGCGGCTGGAGTTCGGCACCACCTACACGATCGACGCCATCGCCACCTCGAACCTGGACGGCAGCGCCGCCCAGGTCAGCAGCAGCTTCGCCACGGTGATCCCGGCGGGCAAGCTCGGCGTGCAGGTCAACATCCCCAACGGCGGCGAGGTCGGCATCGCGGCGCCGATCATCGTGACCTTCCTCGGCCAGGTCACCAACAAGGCCGACGTCGAGGCCGCGCTGCAGGTGACCACCTCGGCCGGCGACAAGGTCGAGGGCAACTGGGCCTGGGTGCAGGACGAGGACTTCCAGAAGCTCGGCAGCCTGCAGTCGCAGGTGCACTGGCGGCCGACCAAGTCCACCGGCGCCTACGAGGGCGTGCCGTACTGGCCGGCGGGCACCGTGGTCCGGGTCGACCTCAAGCTCAAGGGTGTCAACTACGGCGGCAACCTGTGGGGCCAGAGCGACCTGATCAAGAACTTCAAGATCCGCAAGGACCAGCAGATCGTGCTGGCCGACGCTTCCACCTTCCACCTGCTGGTCATGGTCAACGGGCAGATCCAGAAGAACTACGCCGTCTCCTACGGCAAGGACTCCGTACCCGGCCGCGCCACGGTCACCGGCGTGCACGTGGTGACCGCCAAGCACCCCGAGTACAAGATGTGCAACCAGCAGTTCGACTACTGCAACTCGCTGCAGAAATGGGCGGTCCGGATCAACAACAACGGTGAGTTCATCCACCAGAACCTCGCCGCCAAGGCTGCTTTCGGCAAGGAGAACGTCTCGCACGGCTGCGTGAACATGAACGAGCCGGACGCGCAGAACTACTACAACTCGGCGATGTACGGCGACCCGGTGGTGGTCAGCAACACCGGCGGCCCGGCCATGGGCGAGGGCGATGCCCTCTACGACTGGATCTTCAGCGCCGAGGAGTGGAAGTCCCGCTCGGCGATGTGACGCCGGCCGCCGACCCCTCGGGCGTCGGTGACCGCGCGCCGGATGGGTACCGTGCGGGCATGGGAGTTCCGCAGGTGCGCCGGCTGGCCGTGGTCAGCCTGCACACCTCACCGCTGGCCCAGCCGGGTACCGGCGACGCCGGCGGGATGAACGTCTATGTCGCGCAGACCGCCCGCCGGCTGGCGCAGCGCGGTATCGAGGTGGAGATCTTCACCCGGGCCACCTCCTCCGGGCAGCTGCCGGTGGAGCCGGCCTGGCCCGGGGTCACCGTGCGGCACGTCATCGCCGGGCCGTTCGAGGGCCTGGACAAGGAGGACCTGCCCGGTCAACTGTGCTCCTTCACCGCGGGCGCACTGCGTGCCGAGGCCCGGCAGGAGCCCGGCTTCTACGACCTCGTGCACTCCCACTACTGGCTGTCCGGCCAGGTCGGCTACCTGCTGCGGGACCGGTGGGGGGTGCCGCTCGTGCACTCCGCGCACACCCTGGCCAAGGTCAAGAACATTGCGCTCGCGGCCGGCGACGCGCCGGAGCCGAAGGGCCGGCTGATCGGCGAGGAGCAGGTGGTCGTCGAGGCCGACCGGCTGATCGCCAACACCGACGTCGAGGCCACGCAGCTGATGGAGCTGTACGGGGCGGCGCCGGAGAAGGTCGACGTGGTGGCGCCCGGGGTGGACACCGACGTGTTCTCGCCGGGTGACCGGCTGGCCGCCAGGGCCGAGCTCGGCATCGGCGCCGACGAACTGGTGCTGGCCTTCGCCGGCCGGATCCAGCCGCTCAAGGCCCCGGACGTGCTGGTCCGGGCTGCTGCGGTGCTGGCCCACCGGCACCCGGACCGGCGGTGGCGGGTGGTGATCGTGGGTGGTGTGTCCGGCACGGGACGGCAGGCGCCGCACGGACTCTCGGAGCTCGCCGCGGACCTCGGCATCACCGGGCTGATGGACCTGCGGGCACCGGCGGCGCCGGAACGGCTGGCCCAGGTGTTCCGCGCGGCCGACGTGGTCGCGGTGCCGAGCTACAACGAGTCCTTCGGGCTGGTGGCGCTGGAGGCGCAGGCCTGCGGCGCCCCGGTGGTCGCCGCCGCGGTCGGCGGGCTGCCGGTGGCGGTGCGGGACCGGATGACCGGCCTGTTGGTCCGCGGGCACGACATCGACGACTGGGCCGATGCTCTCGAATCCGTGGCATTGGATCCCGTGCTGCGGGAACGCTTGTCGGCAGCGGCGCCGGCACACGCCGCACGTTTCTCCTGGGAGGTCACCGTGGACGGTCTGCTCGAGTCGTATCGGTCGGCACTGGCCGGCACGCCCGCGGTGGTGGGGCGATGACGGACAACGGTGCGGCTTCCAACGGGCACGCGGGGAGTTCTGCGGTGTCGGGGGCGTCCGGGTCGGTGTCGTCGGGGAAGGTGGACGGCGCGGCGGTCGAGGCGGCGCTGACCGCGCTGGAGGTGGATTTCCGGGCCGAGGGCGACGACGCGTTCCTGGTGACGCTGCCGGGCGAGCGGCGGTACCGGACGCTGGTCTGGGTCATCGTCGGCACCCATGAGCTGCTGATCGAGTCGTTCGTCTGCCGCCGGCCGGACGAGAACGCTGACGGGGTGCACAGTTTCCTGCTGCGCCGCAACACCCGGCTGCGCACCGTCGCCTATGCGTTGGACGCCGACGGCGACATCCACCTGGTCGGCCGGCTGGGCCTGTCCGCGATGACCCCGCAGACGCTGGAGGCCGAACTGGACACCGTGCTCGGGGTGCTGCTGAGCACCGCCGACGAGGACTTCAACCAGATCCTGGAGCGCGGGTTCGCCGAAGCCATCCGCCGTGAGTGGGCCTGGCGCACCTCCCGTGGCCAGTCGGTCAAGAACCTCGAGGCCTTCCGCCACCTGGTCTGAGCTTGTCGGCCCACCCGCCCGGAGCTGTGGGGACCACTGAGGCGCTTCGATCCGCGCCGTCGCACCGCGCTTTCCGCGGCGGAACGGCACGGATCGGGTCGCTCCCGCCGGACCAACCACCGCGTGGGGGGTTCCGGATCACCGTCGCGCTTCGATTGGCGCCGTCGGGCCGCGGTGTCCGCGGCTGAACGGCACCGATGGGAACCCGAACCGAACCCCGACCGCCGACACCTTGCCGCCCGACGCCACCGGCTGCTCGGCACCGCGGATCGTGACCGGACCGTGATCCCGCCCGTGCATCCCGCGATCACGGTGTTTCCGTCCTGCCCTCGATGCGGGTGAACGCCGGCCCGCTGCCGGGTGTGTCGGGACAGGGCAGGAGACATCAGGATGGGGATCTTCGTCAGGCGGGCCGTGGCCGCGTCGGGGTTGTTGCTGGTGGCGGTGCTGGGGGTGGGCTGCACGACCGGGTCCGACAGCTCGGCGGGCGCTGCGACCTCCGCGGCACCGCAGGCCCGGGACGCCGCCACGGCGGCCGGTGGCGCGACGTCCGCGGCGAGCTCCGCCGCGGCCTCTGCGGAGAGCGATTCCGGCAGCTCCGCGTCAGGCGGTGGGGGCGGGGCCGGGGCGCCGGAGCCGGTGGTGCCGGTCGACGACCGGCAGGTGATCCGGACCGCGTCGGTCACGGTGGGGATCGACGTGAAGACCACCGGCAACGGTGCGACGGCCGACAACGAGGCGCTGACCACCGCGCTCGACGAAGCCGGCCTGAAGGTGCGGGCGCTGGCCGGGTCCACCGGGTACGTCTCGGCGTCGGACAGCAAGGGGAAGGTCAGCACCTACACGCTGCGGATCCCGGCCGACGGCTACGAGTCGGTGATGACCTCGCTGGCCGACATCGGTGCGATCACCGCCCGGCAGGAGAAGGCCGAGGACGTCACCTCGCAGATGATCGACATCGACAGCCGTCTCGAGACGATGGAGGCCAGCGTCGTCCGGGTGCGCGCGCTGCTCACCGAGGCCACCGCGCTCAAGGACGTGGTGGCCCTGGAGGCCGAGCTCTCCAAGCGCGAGGGCGAACTGGAATCCCTGCAGCGGCAACTGGCCTCGCTGTCCGGGCAGGTCGGCCTGTCCACCATCACGGTGGTGCTGCAGGGCCGGATCGTCGGCGTCCCGGCGGCCGCCGCCCCGCCGCCGCCCCCGGCCGAATCGACCGGGTTCACCAGTGGCCTGTCCGACGGGTGGACGGCGTTCAAGTCGTTCGCCAAGGTCTGCCTGGCGATCCTCGGCGCGGTGCTGCCGTTCATCCCGGTGGTGCTGGTCCTTGCGGTCATCGCCCTGCTGGTGCGCCGCCGGATGAAGCGGCCGATCGCCGGTCCGCCGGCAGTGGTCAGCGCCCCCGTCGATCCCAAGGACTGAGGTGTCCGCACCGGCCCGGCGGGGACGTCGGGCCGGTGCGGCATCATGTCCCCCATGACCTCGACGCTGATCCTGCTCCGCCACGGCGAGAGCACCTGGAACTCGCTGAACCTGTTCACCGGCTGGGTGGACGTGCCGCTGTCGGAGAAGGGCCAGGGCGAGGCGGTCCACGGCGGCGAGCTGCTGAAGGAGAACGGCCTGCTGCCGGACGTCGTGCACACCTCCCTGCTGCGCCGGGCGATCACCACCGCCAACCTGGCGCTGGACGCGGCCGACCGGCACTGGATCCCGGTCCGGCGCACCTGGCGGCTCAACGAGCGGCACTACGGCGATCTGCAGGGCAAGGACAAGAAGCAGACCCTGGCGGAGTACGGCGAGGCGCAGTTCCAACTGTGGCGCCGGTCCTACGACACCCCGCCGCCGCCGATCTCGGAGGCCAACGAGTACTCGCAGGCCGGTGACCCGCGGTACGCGGATCTGGGCACCGATGCCCCGGTCACCGAGTGCCTGGCCGATGTCGTCGTGCGGCTGGAGCCGTACCTGCGCGGGCCGATCGCCGACGACCTGGCCGCCGGCCGCACCGTGCTGGTCGCCGCGCACGGCAACTCGCTGCGCGCCGTGGTCAAGCTGCTCGACGGGATCAGCGACGAGGGCATCGCCGCCGTCAACATCCCCACCGGCCAGCCGCTGCGCTACGACCTCGACGAGAACCTCAAGCCGGTGATCGCCGGCGGCACCTACCTGGACCCTGAGGCGGCCGCCGCCGCAGCTGCCGCGGTGGCCAACCAGGGACGCTGACCCCGGTAGGCCGTCCGTGGTGAACGGCGGGTGAACGCCGGGCGGTCCCGGGGCGTCGATCTGACCAATCCGCGGGCCGCAGGGCCGCCGATGGTCCGATGACCCCGTCCGCATCGTCCTACCATGCGTGACGTGTCCTGGATCGGCGTGACCGTTGCCCTGCTGGGCGGCGTCGTGATCGGTCTGCTGCTCTCCGCGATGTGGCGCCGGTGGTGGATCCCGGTCGCCGACAGCGCCGCCCGGATCACCCCGCCGCCGCTGGTCGAGCGCCGCGCCCTCGATGTCGCGACGGTCGGTTACGCGGTGCTCGACGAGGCCGGGCACGTCCTGTACGCCAACGAGCGGGCCGACGAGCTCGGGCTGGTGCGCGCCGGGCTGATCGACCGGCGGATCGGCGAGGCGGTGTCCCGGGCGGTGGTGCACACCGATCCGGTGGACGTCGAGCTGGGGCCGCAGGAACTGCCGCCGGACCTGATCGGGCCGCGCCGGAACCCGATGTCCGTGCAGGCCGTTCTCCGGTCGATGGGTGACGGGCTGGTGCTGGTCTCGGCCTCCGACGAGACCGAGACGCTGCGGCTGGAGGCGGTCCGCCGCGACTTCGTGGCCAACGTGTCCCACGAGCTGAAGACCCCGGTGGCGGCGATCTCGCTGCTCGCCGAGGCGGTCACCGATGCCGCCGACGACCCGGAGTCGGTCGAGCGGTTCTCCCAGCGGTTGGTGCACGAGTCGAACCGGCTGTCGGTGCTGGTCAACGAGCTGATCGTGCTGTCGCGGCTGCAGGGTGCCGACCCGCTGCCGGACCTGAGCGTGGTCGAGGCGGACGCGGTGATCGCCGAGGCGGTGGCCCGGACCGCGACCCTGGCCGAGTCGGCCGGCATCGACCTGGTCACCGGCGAGAAGACCGGGCTGCTGGTGATGGGTGATCGCCCGATGCTGCTGACCGCGCTGACCAACCTGATGAGCAACGCCGTGCACTACTCGCCGGCCGGCACCTCGGTGTCGATCAGTTGCGTGCTGCGCGAGACGGTCGTCGAGATATCGGTGACCGACCGCGGGATCGGCATCGCCCCGGAGCACCAGCAGCGGGTGTTCGAGCGCTTCTTCCGGGTCGACCAGGCCCGGTCCAGGGCGACCGGCGGCACCGGTCTCGGGCTGGCGATCGTCAAACACGTGGCGGCCAACCACGGCGGCGAGGCCCGGGTCTGGTCCAAGCCCGGTCTGGGCTCGACCTTCACCCTCCGGCTGCCGCAGTACCGCCCGGCCCCGCCGGTCGAGTCGTCCACCCCACCTGCCGGTCGCCCCGGCACCGAACGTCCGACCGGCGCGCCGCGCCGGCATGCGTCCAGCAGAGGAGTCCAGTGACCAGGGTCTTGATCGTCGAGGACGAGGAGTCGATGGCGGATCCGCTCGCCTTCCTGCTCCGCAAGGAGGGTTTCACCACCTCCATCGCGCCCACCGGGACCGAGGCGTTGGCCGAGTTCGACCGCAACGGCGCCGACATCGTGCTGCTCGACCTGATGCTGCCCGGGATGAGCGGGACCGAGGTGTGCCGGCAGCTGCGGGTGCGCAGCTCGGTGCCGGTGATCATGCTGACCGCGCGGGACTCCGAGATCGACAAGGTGGTCGGGCTGGAGCTCGGCGCCGACGACTACCTGACCAAGCCGTACTCCACCCGCGAGCTCGTCGCCCGGATCCGGGCGGTGCTGCGGCGCGGTGCCGAGCCGGAGGAGCCCATCGAGTCGGTGCTGGCCGCCGGGCCGGTCCGGATGGACGTCGAGCGGCACGTCGTGACCGTGCACGGTGACCAGGTCGCCATGCCGCTCAAGGAGTTCGACCTCCTCGAGTACCTGATGCGCAACGCCGGCCGGGTGCTCACCCGCGGCCAGCTCATCGACCGGGTCTGGGGTAGCGACTACGTCGGCGACACCAAGACCCTGGACGTCCACGTCAAGCGGCTCCGCGCCAAGATCGAGCCCGATCCCGCCGCCCCCCGCCACCTGCTCACCGTGCGCGGGTTGGGGTACAAGCTCGAAGCCTGATTCCTCGGCGTTTCCTTGCCTCCTGTGCCGGCCTGGTCGGCCGGCGGTCGTTCCAGCGGGAACGTCGGCAGGTCGGCCGGCGATCGCGAGGTGGCGCAGTTCCACGGCTGCCTGGACGGCGGTGACCGGGGCGGTGGTCGGGCGCTGCTGCCGGGTACCGGTGGCGGATCGGGGACCTTTTCCGCTGCGGGCCGAGGGTTTCGGTCCCGAATTCGGACGTGGCGGCGGATTTCGGCCCGTGCCGCTGACGCAGTGAAAGGTCCGATCTGCCGAAAGGAGGTCACCCGCCATAGGCGCGGTCGGCTTCTGACGTTCCAGCGGGAACATCGCACCCCGCCCGCACCACCCCGGTCGCCGATCACCCTCCCGGTAACCTGGTCACAGGTGGAAGGAGCGGCATGACGATCCCGGTGGGGCTGTCGACCGCCGCTGTCTACCCGGAGACGCTGCCCACCGCGTTCCGGCTCGCCGCCGAGGCCGGGTACGACGGCGTCGAGGTGCTGGTGCAGACCGAGATCGCGAGCCAGAGTGCCGACGCGCTGCAGGATCTCGTGCAACGACACGGTGTCCCGGTGCTGTCCGTGCACTCGCCGTGCCTGCTGATCACGTCCGCGGTGTGGTCGACGGATCCGCTGGTGAAACTGACCCGGTCGATCGACCTGGCGGAGGCGGTCGGGGCCACCGCGGTCGTCGTGCACCCGCCGTTCGTCTGGCAGCGGGCGGCGACCCTGCGGTTCACCGAGGCGGTGGCGGAGCTGCAGGCCCGCACGGAGGTGCGGATCGCAGTGGAGAACATGTTCCCGGTGAAGATCGCCGGCAGCCTGGTCAACAGCTACCGCCCGCACTGGGACCCGATCCCGGCCGGCCACCGGTACTTCACGCTGGACCTCTCGCACACCGCGACCTCGCAGTCCGACGCCCTCGACATGCTGCGCCGGATGGGGACCGGGCTCGCGCACCTGCACCTGACCGACGGGTCCGGCTCGTCCAAGGACGAGCACCTGGTGCCCGGTCGCGGCAACCAGCCGTGCGCGGAGGTGCTGCGCACCCTGGTCGACTCCGGGTTCGACGGGTCGGTGGTGGTGGAGATCTCCACCCGCACCGGGTCCGCCGACCAACGGGTGATCGACCTGGCGGAGTCGCTGGCCTTCGCCCGCCACCACCTCTCGTCGGCACCGACCGCCCTCGCCGCGGACCCGGCCCCCGACCGCGATCCCGACCGGCCCTGACCAGGCCGTTGCCCCGCGGCCCGGAGATGTGCCCGTAACATGCTCCCGTGAGCCTGCACCTCTACGACACGGGAACCCGCAGCGTGCGGCCGTTCACGCCGCTGATCGAGGGCAAGGTCGGCCTGTACAACTGCGGCGCCACGGTGCAGTGGCTGCCACACATCGGACACCTGCGCGGCGCCGGCATCGTCTACGACGTGCTGCGGCGCTGGCTGCAGTACTCGGGGTTCGAGGTCATCCACGTCCGGAACGTCACCGACATCGACGACAAGATCCTGGTCAAGGCGGCCGAGGCCGGCCGGCCCTGGTGGGAGTGGGCGACCACCTACGAGCGGGCCTTCTCCGAGGCCTACGACCTGCTCGGGTGCCTGCGTCCGTCGGTGGAACCCCGTGCCACCGGCCACATCCCGCAGATCCTGGCGATGACCGCCGAGCTGATCGAGAACGGCAAGGCCTATGCCGCTGCCGGTGACGTGTACTTCGCCGTCCGCGAGCAGGCCGACTACGGATCGCTGTCCGGCCAGCGGATCGACGAGATGGTGCAGGGCGAGACGTCCGGCTCCGGGAAGAAGGACCCGGCCGACTTCACCATCTGGAAGGCCGCGAAACCCGGTGAGCCGTACTGGGACTCGCCGTGGGGACCGGGACGTCCGGGCTGGCACATCGAGTGCTCGGCGATGGCCCGCACCTATCTCGGTCCGGAGTTCGACATCCACGGCGGGGGACTGGATCTCATCTTCCCGCACCACGAGAACGAAGCCGCCCAGTCGCACGGCGCGGGGGATCCGTTCGCCCGCTTCTGGTTGCACTCGCACTGGGTGACGATGGCCGGCGAGAAGATGTCGAAGTCGCTGGGCAACACGTTGTCGGTCACCGCGATCACCGAGCGGGTGCCGGCGATCGCCCTGCGGTACTACCTGCTCAGCGTGCACTACCGCTCCAGCATCGAGTACTCGCCGGAGGCGCTCGACGACGCGGCGAAGGCCTTCGCCCGGGTCGAGGGATTCCTGCGGCGGGTCGCCGAACGGTCCGGTGCCGAGCCGGTCGCCGGAGCCGTGCCGGAGGCATTCGCCACCGCGATGGACGACGACCTGTCGGTGCCGCGGGCGCTGGCCGTGGTGCACGACGCGGTCCGGGCCGGGAATGTCGCACTGGACGCCGGTGATCACACCACCGCCACCGCGGAGGCCGGTGCGGTGCGCGGCATGCTTGCCGTCCTGGGGATCGACCCGTTCGCGCCCAACTGGAACACCGGCGGCGGGGACGATCGGCTGCGGGCGGCCACGGACGTGCTGGTCAAGCACCTGCTCGACTCCCGGGCGCAGGCCCGCGCCGCCCGCGACTTCGCGACCGCCGATGCTATCCGCGATCAGCTGTCTGCGGCCGGCATCGTCGTCGAGGACACCCCGGACGGACCGGTCTGGTCCGTCGGCTGACCTGATCGACTGCGCCGCAACGGCTTCCGGCCGCCGTCCGATCCCGGACCGTGACGTGCGGGAACTGCTCCCACATTCTGGGAGAATGGTCGGCCGGAGGGTGCCCGCACGGGCACCGTTGAGCCCGGCCTGAGCCGCCGGGGAGGATCACAGGAGGCACCGGACATGGCCGGCAACTCGCAGCGGCGCGGTGCCGTGCGCAAGACGGGCAGCAAGAAGGGCATGGCCGTCGGTTCCGGCGGCCAGGCGCGGCGCGCACTGCGCGGCAAGGGCCCGACCCCGTCGGCGGAGGAGCGCAAGGGCCACCCCGCGGCCCGGCGTGCGGCGTCCGCGGCCAAGCGTGCCGACGCCCCGCGCACCGGTCCGGGGTCGACCGCGCGCGGCGTGCAGAAGCACAAGGACCTGCCGGAGACCGTGGTCGGCCGCAATCCCGTGGTGGAGGCGCTGCGGGCCGGCGTGCCGGCGACCGCGCTCTACGTGGCCACCGGCCAGGCACCGGACGAGCGCGTCGCGGAGGCCGTCGCCGCCGTCGCCGAGAAGAAGATCGCCCTGATGGAGGTCTCCCGGCAGGAGCTGGACCGGATCACCGGCGGCGCGATCCACCAGGGACTGGCGCTGCAGGTGCCGCCCTACGACTACGCCCACCCGTCCGACCTGCTCGCCCGCGCCGCCGATTCCGGTCGCGCGCCGCTGCTGGTTGCCGTGGACGGGGTGACCGACCCGCGGAACCTCGGTGCGATCGTGCGCAGTGCCGCAGCCTTCGGCGCGCACGGCGTGGTGATCCCGGAGCGGCGGTCGGCGAGCATGACCGCCTCCGCTTGGCGCACCTCCGCCGGCACCGCCGCCCGGATCCGGGTGGCCCGCTGCACCAACCTGGTCCGCACGCTCAAGGAGTACGCGGCCGAGGGCCTGATGATCGCCGGTCTGGACGCCGACGGCACCGTCGACACCGACACCTTCGAGCTGGCGACCAGCCCGCTGGTGATCGTGGTCGGGTCCGAGGGGCGCGGGCTGAGCCGGCTCACCCGCACCGTCTGCGACGTCACCGTCTCGATCCCGATGGCCCGCACCGTCGAGTCCCTCAACGCCTCCGTAGCCACCGGTGTGGTGCTGGCGGAGGTCGCCCGCCGCCGCCGGTCCGCATCCGCCTGATCCCTGCCCCCGCAGCTCTACGAGGTCAGGACCTGTGCCACCCGGCCGAGGGTGGCGGCGTCACTGCCCTGGGCCAGCACGGCCCGCCCACCGCCGACCTGGTCGAGATGGGCGAGCAGGCGGCGGATCGCCGGTTCCGGCGCGGTGTGCAGACCCGGCGGCAGCACGGTCGGGTCGACGGTCTCCGCCCCGTGGGACGTGCTCGACAGCTGCGCCAGGATGTCGTCGGCCGCGTCGTTGGTGCGCAGGTAGTCGCTGACGATCGCCTCGCGCGGCACACCGATGAGGTCGAGCAGCAGCGCCACCGCGGTGCCGGTCCGGTCCTTGCCGGCAGCGCAGTGCAGCAGCACCGGTTCCCCGGCGGCCACCGCATCGGTGATCTCCGCCAGCCCGGCGATCGCATGCTCGGCGATCGCCACGTAGAAGCCGCCGAGGTAGTCCTCGACGCTCACCTCGCCGCGGAACAGGTGGCCCCAGCCGGGCAGATCGGCACCGGCCGCCATCACCTGCTGTGCGAGCGGCACGTTGATCACCCGGACCCCGCGACCGTCCAGTGGCTCCCAGTCCGGCGGGACCACCTCGCCCGGGGTCCGCAGGTCGATGATCGTCCGGATCCCGGAGTCCACCACCAGGTCCACCTCCGCCGGGCGCAGGTGGAAGGGCTGTGCGGAGCGGAAGAGCCGCCCCGCGGTCAACGGTGTGGTGCCCGGGACGGAGGCGACGTCCCGGAAGTTCAGCAGTGCCATCTCGACCCCGACGTCCTTCCCGGTTGATCCCCCGCGCGGGCGGCCGGACCTGGAATCGGGGTACGGCCGCCCGGCCAGTGGATCACGGGCACGGAACCGCACCCGCGGCGGGTACGGGCGAGGGCTGGGATCAGGTGCACCCTGGGCGCCCGGCCACGGCGGTACGACCTGGCCCGCGACGGCAGTAGGATGAGAACAGTTATCGACAAGACGGAAGGCAGTATCGTGCCGCGCTCCACCGCACCGGCCGCCCCACCCGGCGGGCCCGGTCCGGCGACCGCGCCCGTCGTGGAGCTGTCGCACGCCGCGCTGAGCTTCGGCGACCGGGTGCTCTGGTCGGACCTGGACCTGAGTATCCCCGCCGGCCAGTTCGTCGCCGTGCTCGGTGCCAACGGCGCCGGCAAGACCTCCCTGCTCAAGGTGCTGCTCGGCGAGCTGCCGCTGTCCGGCGGGACCGCCCGGATCGCGGGGCGGCCGGTCCGCCGTGGCAACGACCGCATCGGGTATGTGCCGCAACGGGTCGGTATCGACGGCGCGGCCATGGTGAAGGCGCGGGACGTGGTGCGGCTGGGTCGGGACGGTCATCGCTGGGGACCGTCGTTCCAGATCGGCCGGGCTCGCCGCGAGACCCGTTCCGCGGTCGACGATCTCCTCGAGTCCGTCGGTGCCTCCGCTTTCGCCGATGCCCCGGTCGGGATGCTCTCCGGCGGCGAGCTGCAGCGCGTGCGGATCGCGGAGGCACTGGCCGGGGACCCGGACCTGTTGATCCTCGACGAACCGCTGGCCGCGCTGGACCTGGCTCGGCAGCACGAGGTCGCCGAGCTGATGGACCGCAGGCGGCGGGACCACGGCACGTCGGTGATCTTCGTGACGCACGAGATCAACGCTGTCATCGACCATGTCGACCAGATCCTCTACCTGGCCGGCGGGCGTTTCCGGATCGGCCCGGTGGCCGAGGTGATGACCTCGCAGAGTTTGTCCGAGCTGTACGGGGCGCCGGTGGACGTCATCGACGCCCACGGTCGGCTGGTCGTGGTGGCGGCGAACGACATGACCGCCGGCATGCACCAGTCGGTGGACGACCACTTCCCGCACGACCCCGACGTGCACGACCACGGCGCGCACCACCCGGCCGATCATGAGGGCTGGAGACTGCGATGAGCGACCTGCTGGACCGGCTGTTCGACTTCAGCAACTACGGCGAACTGCTGGCGCTGGTGCACAATTCGCTGATCGCCGGGGCGGTGCTCGGCCTGGTGGGTGGCCTCATCGGCGTTTTCGTGATGATGCGCGACCTCACCTTCGCCGTCCACGGCATCAGCGAGCTGTCCTTCGCCGGCGCCTCGCTGGCGTTGCTGCTCGGGATCAACGTGGTGGCCGGCTCCGTGGCCGGATCGCTGATCGCCGCGCTGATCTTCGGCATCCTGGGAGTCCGTGCGCGCGAACGGTCCTCGGTGATCGGCGTGCTGATGCCGTTCGGTCTGGGCCTGGGCGTGTTGTTCCTGTCGCTCTACAAGGGCCGGGCGTCCAACAAGTTCGGGTTGCTCACCGGGCAGATCGTGGCCGTCGACGACCCGCAGGTGGTCTGGCTGTCGGTGATCAGCGCGGTCGTGCTGATCGTGCTGGCCATCATCTGGCGGCCGCTGATGTTCGCCACCGTCGATCCCGAGATCGCTGCCGCCCGCGGTGTTCCGGTGCGCGGGCTGTCAGCGGTGTTCACGGTGATCCTCGGCCTGACCGTCGCGATGTCCGTACAGATCGTCGGGGCGCTGCTGGTGCTGGCGCTGCTGGTGACACCGGCCGCCGCCGCGATGCGGGTCACCGCCTCCGCGCTCTGGGTGCCGGTGCTGTCGATGCTCTTCGCCCTCACCTCGATCGTCGGCGGCATCCTCCTCGCCGTCGGGGCGAGCGTCCCGATCAGCCCCTACGTCACCACCATCTCGTTCCTGATCTACGTGGTCTGCCGACTCGTCGGGCGGCGCCGCACCAAGCAGGGCTGGAACCGCCGCCCCGTCACCGTCTGACCTCACTGCGTCCTGCAACCCGTGAGCTATTGCTCACTGGTTGCAGGACCTCTCGGCGTGAAACACCTTTGTGCTCCGGATTTGTCGGTGTGCCCGGCGGGGTGACCGTCACTCCGCGAGCGGGAGGTCGTCCTCCGGATCGAGCTGAGGTGCGGGCGGGACCCAGGGGCGCACCGTCTCGACGACGGCGATGTAGAAGTCGTCGAGCGCGGAGGACACCGACTCGGTGAAGCTCCCCTTCGCCCCGGATCGCTTGCTGCCCAGCGGAGCCGACACGACGACCTTGAAGTGGTGCGGTTCGAGGTCCTTCTCGGGCAGCAGGACCGAGCTGTTCTCCCGCACGGTCGACAGCTTCTCCCGGCACACATCGGGCCGTGGCGTGAAATGCGATTCCACGACCGCTTTGTCGGGAGCCTCTTTCAACTGCTTCGTCAGCCAGCCGACACGTCTCGCCGGTGTTCCTTCCTGCGGAGCTGCGACGTCGACGGAGGTTCTGACGGTGTTGGTCCGGAGATCGGCGACGAGGTGGATGGGACCGGCGGCGCCGGGAACCTTGTAGGTCGCGCTCAGCACGCCGTCGGTGGCCAATTGTTCGAGGTTCTCGCCGCGGCGGAGGAGTATGTCGCTGACATGGCTGCGCGGCAGCACCTGCTTGACGGGAACCCCCAGACGGGCCGTGAGTCCGAGGCCCAGTTGCCTGGTGAGCTTGAACCAGCTGTCCATGACCTGCCCGGCCTTCTTGTCGGCCGGTGTGAGCGTGCCCGCGACCACCTCGTCGCGGACCTCCACCCAGCCGGGTCCCATGTCGTGGAAGGCGAGAGCACCCGACCGGGGATGTTCCAGGTAGCGGAGGAGTTCGGCGGCGACCCACACCTGCATCTGGTCCGGGAAGCTGTGATGCGACAGCAGCATCCGGAGCTCATGCATGATCTCCGACCACGAGATGTGGATGAGCTGGACTTTCTTCGTCACCTTCGCCGGAATGTCGACGGGGTGGGTTCCGGCGTCGGTGGCGACGTCGTTGGAGATGGTGATGACGGCGTCGAAGCCTTTCCTGTTCGCGACCTGGAGGTAGGCCTCCAGCTGTTCGCGACGCAGGACGCCGGCGCCGGTCTTGACCTCGACCAGTGCGGTCCATGACTTCTGACCGCGGGCGATCCGGATGGCTGCGTCCGGGATGACCTTCCGATCCCCGATGGTGAAGGGGACTTCGAGGAATGTCTCCGTCGCACCGACCGGAGCGCCCGCTCGTGCGGTCAGACTGCGTGCCAGCGGCTTGATCGCGCCGAGGGTCCACATCAGCGCCGATGTCGCACGTTTCTCCTGCTCGTCCGCCCCGCCGATGCCGGCGATCGAGAACAACCTCGACGACTGCCAGGAAGGGTCGAGGCCGAGAACGGAGTGCGGGGGCAGGATCTTCTTCGCCGGTTTCGCCTTCACCTGAACTCTGCGAGGTGGGGCGGGAACGACCTGTGGGGGTGGCACGGACTCTTGTGCGGCCGGGACACCTTCAGGCTCGCCCGGTTCCTCCGTTACTTCGATGTCTGCGTCGACGGGCTCCCCGTCCGATCCGTCGGAATCCGGCGCCTCATCGATGTTGATCCCGAAGTCGGTGGCCAGGCCGGCGAGGCCCGATTCCCATCCCTGGCCGACGGCACGGATCTTCCAGGCACCGGAGCGGCGGTAGATCTCCGCGAGCAGCAATGCGCGCTCGGTGGTCAGACCCGTCATCTCGTAGCTGTAGAGCACCGCACCGTCGGTGTCGACGATCGACAGTCGGGACGACGACAGGTCGCCGAAGGATCCGCTGTCGATACTCGCTGCTACGGCAACACAGTCCACGTCCTCCTGCAGGACGTCCAGGTCGATGACCAGGTCGTCGGTGCCGTTGGTGTCACCGAGGGATTTGGCGGCGTGGACCACTGCACCGTCGGCTGACGAACCTTGGTTGTAGAACACAAGATCGGCATCGGAACGCACACGATGATCCGTGCCGAGCAGCAGTCCGACGACATCGAGGTCGATCGGGGAAATCGGCGAAGGACCATTCGAGTCGGACCTTCAACCGGAGCAGTTCTGCGGGCAGCGGGACGTTCTGACCTTTGGACAGCAGTACCGGATCCACCCCTGCAGCATAAGGACGCCGTTTCGTTCGGCGCTCGCAGGTGGGCCCTCGACGTCCTCGCCCGACCCCGCAGCCTCCTGCACCCCGTGAGCTATTGCTCACTCGTTGCAGGACCTCCAGGGCGCGAAACACGTTGTGCGTCCGTGGAAGTGGCCGCTATGACGGCCAACTTCCACGGACGCTACGGGGTGCTCCGGTGGGTGTTCAGAGGCTGTGGGCGAGCTGGCGGGCTCCGGTGTGCAGGGCCTGGGCACGGTTGAAGACGATCTGGGCCTGGACGGCGATCATGATGGCGATCATGAAGAGGATCTCGCCGAAGCCGGCGCCGTCGTCGATGTGCAGGAAGTAGGCCAGGGTGCCGAGGGCGAACTTGGCGGCGACGAGGGCGAGGAACAGGGCGATGGTCAGGGCGGTGCCCTTGCGCATGGTCTTGCCGTCTTCGGTGATCCAGATCTTGGTGTAGTGGCCGCGGGCCAGGCCGACGAGGGCGGAGAGGGCGAAGCCACCGATGAGCAGGGCGGCGGCGCCGGTGGTGTGGGGCATCGCGAAGCCTCCGACTGCGAGGCCGACGGCGGCGTAGATGATGGCCATCTTGAAGCGGCCGGAGGCGGTGACCTCGGTGATGACGGTCTGCTTGTAGATGGCCCAGCCGGTGAGGGCGAGCAGGGCGATGAGTTCGATGGGGGACATGGTGTGCTCCTGGTGGGTGTCCGTCCGGGGGCGGTCCCTCGGGCTGTTGACACCTACTTTCCAACGGTTGCACCTACGCAACATCCGCCAACATACGTAGATCCGGGTGCCGGATCAGCGCACCACCCGGGGCAGTTCCAGCGGGATCCGGAACAAGGCCGCGAACTCCTCGAGCAGGGCGGGATCCCCCTCCATCCGGACGTCCGGCAGCGCGGCGTACTCCGCTGCTGAGTACTCGCCGGCGATGAAGGCCCGGAAGTGCTCGCCCGCGGACACCCGCAGGTCCGGGTGATCCGCAGGCCCGGTCGCCACTTCGATGACGTCGCGACACACGGTGGCATGCGCGACCAGGTCACCCTCGAAGACCTCGAACACCGTCGGCGCCTCCGGCCCGGCGTGCAGACGACCGGAGAAGCTGGTGCGGAGCATGGTCGCCAGGCCGGCGACGGTGACGATCTCGCCCTCCACCGGCTCGTCCATCCGCGTCGCTCCCCAGCGCCCCAGTGCGGTGATCACCGGTTCGAGTTCGCGACCCCACTCGGTCAGCTCGTACCGGATTCCGCGTTCCCCGCCGATGACCCGCCGCACCACTCCGGCGTCCTCCAACTCGCGGAGGCGGCTGGTGAGCTGGTTGGTGGGCATGCCCGGGAATCCGGCCAGCAGTTCGGTGAACCGGGCCGGGCCGAGCAGCAGATCGCGGACCAGCGGCAACGACCAGCGGCCGCCGAGCAGGTCGGCGCCACGGGTCAGGCCGCAGAACTGGCCGTAGGTCCGCGTCGTCATCGCCGGCGCGACCGGAAGTAGCTGAGCCTGCGGACCCCGCTCGATGTCTCCGCCACAGTCATGCCCGAGTCGAGCCGGAGCGGTTCGCCCGTCCAGTTGTCGAACAGTCGCCGGCCTCTGCCGACCACCACCGGATGCACCAGCAGCTGCAGGTCGTTCAGCAGACGGGCCTGCAGCAGCCCCACCACGAGATCGATGCTGCCGGCGACGGTGATCGGCTCACCCGCACCGGCCGTCAGTTCCCGCACGACCCCGGCGAGATCCCCACGTGGGCGCAGGATCCGGCTGTTCTCCCAGTCCGCCTTCTCGAGAGTGTCCGACACAACGACCTTCTCCATGCTGTTCAGGTGCTTCGCCAGCGGCACGGAGTCGTCGCGCAGCGGCCAGGAGGCTGCGAAGTTCTCGTAGGTCCGGCGCCCCAGGAGCAGCGTCGAGGCGTCCTCCTGCTCGTCGTTCACGAGCTCGAGCAGCTCGTCGTCGACGAACGGGAAATGCCACTCCTCGGGCGACTCGACGACGCCGTCCAGGCTGATGAACAGCTGGGCGGTGAGGTAGCGGGTCATCGAGCGGTCCGGGCGACGAAGGCGGCGATCGGGCCGGCGACGGTCGCCGGCTGCAGCTGGTGATCGGCGCCGGGCAGCAGCTCCAGCTCGCCGGCCGGCAGGACCGCGGCAAGAGCCTGCGCAGCGCTGTGCACGAACGGCCAGGACTCCGCGCCGGCCAGCACCAGCACCGGAACCGGCACCGCGGCGTAGCGCGCCAGCGGCGACGCGGAGCCGCGCATCGTGTCGCGCATGATCCGGCCGTCGTAGGCCAGGGTGTGCGCCACCGGCTCGACGAGCGGCCACCAGGGTCCCTCGGCGATGCCCTCGACCATCTCGGCCGGCATGCCGACACCCTCGAGGCTGAACTGCTTGAAGGCGTCCAGGCGGCGACCGGCGGCGATGTGGGCGTCGATCCGCTGCACGTAGTCGGCGGGCACCGACGGGCGGCCCGCGTCGACGACGAACGGCGGCTCGTACGCGATCACCCCGCGGACCGGGACGCCGGCCAGGGCCGCCTCCAGCGCGAGCACGGCGCCGGAGGACTCGCCGAGCAGCCAGGCGCCCTCGGGTGCGAGGTCGACGATCGCTGCGATGTCCTCGATCTCGCGCTCCACGGCGTACGGCAGGGTGTCGCCGCTCTCCCCGCGACCACGGCGGTCGTAGCTGATGGTGCGCAGGCCGGTGGCGTCGGCGAGATCGCCTGCGGTGTTCAGGATCCCGCGGTACGCAGTGGCGCCGTGCACGCCGATCACGGTCGGCGCCCCGGCCGGACCGTGGGTCTCGAGGGCGATGGCGGTGCCGTCGGTGGAGGTGACGGTGCTGGTGATCTGTGCGGTGGTCATCGTGCTGTCTCCTTCTCGCGGTGGCTGCTGCTGACACCACTGACGATGCACTATTTGAAGTGAACTTGCAATAGTGAAGCAAAGATAGATCCGACGAGTTGGTCGACACCCCTGAGAGATGTCCCCCGCAGACCGCTGCACCACCCCTTCGCACCGACAAGGACACGGCGGCAGTCCATGTCGTGAATGCCCGGTTCCGGCCGCCGTGGCGACCGTACTGGGGTGCACCGACAGGGCACCCCTCGTGCACGGGATCGCGCCTACCCTTGACGCCATGGACAACCGTGCCGAGGTCCGTGAGTTCCTCGTCTCCCGGCGCGCGAAGGTGACCCCGCAGTCCGCCGGTCTGCCGGTCGCCGGCAACCGGAGGGTGGCAGGACTGCGTCGCAGCGAGGTGGCGTCCCTTGCCGGGGTCAGCGTGGAGTACTACGCGCGCCTGGAGCGCGGTGCGATCGGCGGCGCCTCCGCATCGGTGCTGGATGCCGTCGCGCGCGCGTTGCAGCTGAACGACACCGAGCAGGCCCACCTCCTGGACCTGGCCAGGGCCGCGGACGGGATCCCGACCTCCGGCCGGCAGCGGCGGCGGGCGACCCGTCAGTCGGCGGCGCGGCCGAGCCTGCAGTGGGCGCTGGACGCGGTCACCGATGGTGTCGCGTTCATCCGGGATCCGCATCACGACATGCTCGCGATGAACGCGCTGGCCCGGGCCTTCTACTCGCCGATGATCGGGACCGGCGGCCGCACACCGAATCTCGCACGGTTCCAGTTCCTGGACCCGGCCTCGCGGGAGTTCTACCCGGACTGGGACCTGTTCGCCGAGATGTGCGTCGCGGTCATGCGCGCCGAGGCCGGCCGGGATCCGCACGACAAGGGGCTGCAGGACCTGGTGGGCGAGTTGTCGACCCGCAGCGAGGTCTTCCGTCGCCTCTGGGCGGTGCACGACGTGCGCGCGCACGGGACCGGCACGAAGAGGTTCCGGCATCCGGTGGTCGGCGAGCTGGTGCTCTCCTACGAGGGTTTCACCGTGACCGCGGAGCCCGGCGCGGTGATGATGATCTACTCGGCGGAGCCGGGATCGGCCTCGGCCGAGCGACTGCGGCTGCTGGCGTCCTGGGGCGCCACCCAGCAGGCCGAGAACGCCGTACTGCAGGACACCGTCGACGGCAGTGCGACCAGGGGCTGACCCTCCCGCACCCCGCACACCTCTGACCACTCCCGCACCACGGCCGTGGACGGCAGGAGGCCGCGACCCGAAATGACGCCGCCGGATCCGGCGGAGGTCGGATCAGCGGGTGGACGTCTGCTCGGCCGCGACGGGCTGCGTCACCGGCGCGGCGGCCGGGTCGGTCCGCCGCAGGAACACGCCGGTGATGGCCACCGCGATCACGGCGAGACCCAGGAAGCCGTAGAGGATCTGGGAGATCTCGAACACCCCGGCCAGCCGCCCGGCGATGAGACCCGGGACGGCGGCGCCGGAGTAGGCGATCAGGTAGACGGTGGAGATGACGCCGGCCCGGTCGCCGATCGCGGTCGGTCCGAGCAACCGGCGCAGTCCGGCGGTGAACGCCATCGACTGCGCGACGCCGGCCACCACGCTGACGGCGAGGAACCAGGCCACCGATCCGGCATGCAGCGACACCAGGATGCCGACCACAGCGAGCAGGTACACCCCGATGCCGACCGCCTGCGCGGTGCGGGCCGGCATCCGGGTGGCGAGCGGTCCGCCGATCACCGCCGGGCCGTTGAAGGCCGAGAACACCGCCGCCGCAACGAGTGTGTTGTGCGATCCGAGCCCGTCCGCGGCCAGCACCGGGCCGAACGCCTGGTAGAAGCCGCCGAGCGCCCAGGTCGCGACGGCCACCGCCGCCACCACCGGCACCAACGGCCGGACCTGCACCGGGACGAACACCCGGGGCCGCAGCGAGCGCCAGGCCCCGGGCCTGCGGGGCACGGTGTCCGGACACAGGGCCATCAGGACGGCAGCGACGAGCAGCACCACGCCGACCGCGATCGCCCCGGCGTGCTCCGACGGCCCGTACTGGGCGAGGGCTCCGGTGAGCAGCGAGCCCACCGTCAGCCCGACCATCGCACCGCTCCCGGCCACCGCCGGCCCGAGCCGGTCACCGGGTGGCGCGGCATCGACCAGGTAGGAGCCCATCGCCCCGGGGGCGAGACCGCAGGCCAGCCCGGCCAGGATCCGGCCGACGAGCAGGCTGCCGAAGCCCTGCACGTCGAGCAGGACGACCGTGCCGGCCATCGCGAGCAGCATGGCCGCGATGATGACGACCTTGCGGCCGAGGTGGTCGGAGAGCCGGCCGAGGGCGACGAGCGCGGTCATCGCGCCCAGGAAGTAGGCGACCGTGGCCAGCGAGAGCTCCCCGGTGGTGACCAGTCCACGCTCCCGGTAGCGCTGGAAGAGCGCGACCGGAGCGCCGGACGCGGCGAACACGCCCAGGAATCCGGCCGCGGCCAGCGCGCGACCGGTGCGCAGCGACAGCCGCGAGGGCCGGGTCGGGGTGATGGTGGCGGCGGTGGTGTCCGTTGTCATTCCGGAACAGGCCGGATCAGGCCGGATCGGCGAAGACCTGCTTCGCCACCGCCATTGCGGACATCGCCTTCGGCCAGCCGGCGTAGAACGCGAGATGCGTGATGCCCTCGATCAACTCGGCCTCGGTGACGCCGTTGTCCTTCGCGAACTGCAGGTGGAAGGTCAGCTGCTCGGTGTTCCCGGACGTCAGCAGGGCGGCGACGGTGAGCAGGCTGCGGTCGCGCTTGGCCAGCTCCGGGCGCTCCCACACCTCCCCGAAGAGCACGTCGTCGGTGAGGTGGACGAGGCCGGGGGCGAAGTCGCCGAACATGCGCTGCGCGCCCGACGGTGCAGGCTCGGTCATGCTCTTGCACCGCCGTTGTACTCGGCCTCGGTGATGTGTTCCTTCCACGACGTCGTCGTGGCCGGGTCGTCGGCCTGCTCGAGCAGCGCGATGTGCTCCATGAACCCGTCGGGAGTGGCGGCGTGCCAATGATCCTCTCCGGGCGGGGTGTAGAGCGTCTGGCCGGCGTGCACCTCGATCACCGTGCCGTCCCGTCCGCCGAACCGGGCGATCCCGGCGGTGACGTGCAGGTACTGGCCCCGGGCGTGCGAGTGCCAGGCGGTGCGGGCGCCGGGGGCGAAACGCACCAGGGCGGCGGTCGTCCGCTGGTCGTCGGTGTGCGGGGCGACGATCGCCTCCACCCACACGTCGCCGGCGAACTGCTCCGGTGGGTTCTTGACCGCGGGGCGGCGGGGTTCGATGTTCATGCTGTGCTCCTTCTCGTGCGTGCCCCACGCTAGGCACCGGCGGATCACCCTGCCAGGCACTGGCAGGGCACCCTTCGCGAGGGTAATGACCCGCCTCCACGTGCACTCCGCCGGCTCACGTGGCGCTCCGAGCAGCGGGACGTCAGCTGCCCGCCGGTCCGGCCGCCAGCCGATCCAGTAGTGGTGCCACTCGTCTGTCCACCAGCCGTCGCATGACCATGGAGGTGTCCGTGCGCACCACTCCGGTCATGCCTTGTACGCAGCCGGTGATGCGGTAGAGGTCATCCGCGTCCGTCGCTGCGACGTGCACCAGCAGGTCCATGCTGCCCGCCAGCACCAGCACCTCGAGCACCTCGGGGAGAACCGAAAGGGCATCCGTCACTGTGGAGAGTTGCTGCTGGCGAACGGTCACCACGACCACTGCAGCGATGGGATAGCCGAGCGCCCGCGGGTCGACCCGGGTGGAATGCGGCAGCAGGTTGCCTCCCGCTTCGAGGCGGGTGATCCTCGCCTGCACGGTGTTCCGCGAAATGCCCAGGCGCTGGGCGAGTGCCACGAGTGTGGATTGGGGATCGCGATCGAGCTCGCGCAGGATCCGTGCATCCAACTGATCAGCCGGTCGCCGGGTGACAGGTCCGCCGGGAGCGGAACCGTGCAGGCTGCTCATGTCGCCCTCCGTCGGAATCATGATCCTGCGCATTCTGCACGATCCCGGATCCGGGACTTGTCCGGAAGAGCGCGGCGGTGGTGGTCTCCTCCGAGTCCTGCGCTGGAGGGAACGGATGTCAACACAACTGTCACCGATGGAGTCCCGGTGCGGAAACCACCCTGGAGGTGACGACCCGGATGTCGTCGATCCAGCTGTCGTGCGGGAGATCGTGGACCGGGCGATCTGGCTCTCGACGGTGATGGTCGACCACGCGAACCGCGACCGCGCCGACCCCTCCGGTCTGAAGGTGGGCGGACATCAGGCGAGCTCGGCGTCGATCGCCACCATCATGACGACGCTGTGGATGCACCACCTTCGCCCGGAGGACAGGGTGTCGGTGAAGCCGCACGCGTCTCCGATGCTGCATGCGCTCGAGTTCCTGCTGGGCGCGCTGGAAGCGCGCCACATGACCACCCTGCGTCAATTCGGCGGCCTGCAGAGTTATCCCAGCAGGACGAAGGACCCGGTACCCGCGGACTATTCCACCGGATCGGTCGGGATCGGAGCCACAGCAACGATCTGGGGCGCGATCGCCAGACGCTATGTCAACGGCCGGTTCGACGCAGGTGGATCCGGGAGGCAGTGGGCACTGGTCGGTGACGCCGAGCTGGACGAGGGCGCGGTCTGGGAGGCGGTCCTCGACCCGATGGTCGCCGGGCTGGGCGAGATCGTCTGGGTCGTCGACCTCAACCGGCAGTCCTTGGACCGGGTCCTGCCGGGGTCCGGGGCGGATCGGCTGGCGGGGATGTTCGCGGCGGCGGGCTGGCAGGTGCTCCCGGTGAAGTACGGCGGGCTGTTGACCTCGCTGTTCGACGGTCCCGGTGGACAGGCCTTGCGCCGACGTCTCGACGGGATGAGCAACGCCGAGTACCAGCGGTTCCTCCGGCACAAGGCCGAGGACGTTCGCTCGTTGCTGCCGGGCGTCGACGGGACCGACGCGGCCGACATCGTGGCTGCGACAGCAGCTCTGGCCGACTCCGAACTGCTTGCGGCCCTCCGCGACCTGGGCGGGCACGACGTGGCCGCGCTGTCGGCGGCGTTCGACCTCATCGACGACACCAGACCGACCGTGGTCCTTGCCTGGACCGTCAAAGGACACGGCCTGGCGACCGAGGGGCATCCGCAGAACCACTCCGCGCTGCTCACCCCGGCCCAGCTGGATGCACTGGCCGCCCGGGTCGGTGGCGTCACCCGCGCAGATCCGTGGCAGCGGTTCGATCCCAGGAGTCCCGCCGGTCGGCTGTGCGACAGAGCCGCGACCCGCCTGGCGCGTACACCGGGCAGCCCGGTGCGGCCGCCCGCGGTTCCGACCGACCTCGGGCGCACCCCGGGCGGTACGGGCACCACCCAGGCGGCACTGGGTCGCACCCTGCTCGACCTGCGGCGTGCCGCCCCCGAGGTCGGTGCACGGGTGGTGACCGTGAGCCCGGACGTCAGCTCCAGCACCAATCTCGCCGGTTGGCTCAACAAGGTCGGCATCTGGTCGCCCGATCCTCAGCGCAACTGGTTCACGGACGACCCGGAGACGATCCTGCACTGGCGGGAGCAGCAGCACGGTCAGCACATCGAGCTGGGCATCGCGGAGGCGAACCTCGTCGGGGCGATCGGCGAGTTGGGTGCGACGTGGAGCCGTTGGGGCGCACCGATCCTGCCGATCGGGGTGCTCTACGACCCCTTCGTGACCCGTGCCCTCGAGCCATGGTCGTACGGCATCTACGCGGGCGGACAGTCGATCCTGGTCGGAACCCCTTCGGGTGTCACCCTCGCGGCCGAGGGTGGGGCACACCAGTCGGTCCTCACTCCGTCGATCGGCCTCGAGCTGCCGGGGTGCACCACCTGGGAGCCGGCGTTCGTGCAGGACGCCGAGTGGTGCCTGCTGGCAGCGCTGGGCGGGCTCGGGCGATCGGACGGCCGCTCGGCCTACCTCCGACTGTCCACCCGACCGATCGAACAGGCGCTCGCCCGCATCCCGGCCGAACCGGCCGCTCGGGAACGCCGGCGCAGGCACGTGGTCGCCGGCGCCTATGCCCTGCAGCGGTCGGCGGCCCCCGTGGTGACGCTCGTGGGCATGGGCGCCGTGGTGCCCGAAGTGCTCTCTGCAGCAGCAACTCTCGACGTCATGGGGTTTCCTTGCGATGTCCTTTGCGTCACTGCGCCCGGTGAGCTCTTCCGGGCCGTCCAGGCCCGTCGAGGTCGAACTTCCGCGGAGAGCTGGATCCTGGACAGCGTGTTCCCCGCGAATCGGGCACGGCCGATGGTGACGGTCGTCGACGGACACCCGCACACCCTCGCTTTCCTGGCCGGGATCCACCGTGTCGCCGCGGTGCATCTCGGGGTGACCGATTTCGGCCAGAGCGGTGACCTGGCCTCGGTGTACGCCCATCACGGCTTGGACTCGGGCTCCGTCGTCGCAGCAGCGCTGGACCTGGTGGACTGACAGGGACCGGGCGGGCTCAGCCCGCGCGGAAACGGACGAACCCGTCGGCGTCGATGCGAACTGCGGGATCGATCTCCTGCGACATGCGTTCCACCGCAGACAGGATGCGTTCCGCAGCGTTGTCGGCCGCAAGGTGTGGCTCGCCCTCCCCGTCCAGGATGATCGGGACCAGTTGCAGCTCAGCGGGACCGGTCGCGGGCAGCTCGACCCGGAACACGGCGCTGTCGAACCACGGACCGGTGAAGAGCCGAGCGGTCCGGTACGGAAGCGCGAAGTACGTCTCCGGAGTGGTGATGTCGGCGGTGTTGAACAGGAAGTTGCCTGCCGAGTAGATGATCAGCCCGCCCTGCCAGCGCTCCACCGGGTGCATGCAGTGGGGGTGCGTCCCGACCACCACGTCCGCGCCGGCCTCGACCAGTCGCCGGCCCAGCGGTTGTTGGTACTCGGCCAGCGGGCCCTGGTTCTCCGGGAGGTAGGCCCACGGCACGCCCCAGTGGATGCAGACGACCACCCGGTCCACCTGCTGCTTCACCCTCCGGATCCGGTCCTCGACGCGGACCACGTCGGCCTCCTGGGCCCGGGTGCGCAGGTAGGGCGGGGTGCCGGGCTGCTCGAGCATGGTGCCACCGTCGATCGCCAGGCTCTGGTCGATCCGGATCGGCGCGATCCCGGGTCTGGCCGCGGTGGCGTTCGCGCCGGCCGGCAGCGTCGAGCACACGCTCAGCACCGCCAGCGTGCGTCCGTCCTCGGTGCGCACGACGGTGCCCGTGTCGGCCTCGGCAAGGGTGCGGCCCGCCCCGGCGTGCCTGACGCCGGCCGCGTCCAGGGCGTCGATCGTGCTCAGCAGCCCGTCGACACCGTGATCGAGTGCATGGTTCGTGGCGAGCGAGACGACGTCGACACCAAGGGCAGCCAGGACGGGTGCAGTAGCGGTCGGGGCCCTGACCGTCATCTCCTTCTCCGTGGGGCTGTCGGTATCGGCCAGCGGCACCTCCAGGTTCGCGATGGTCACGTCGCCGTCGTGCAGCAAGGGCAGCGCCGAGAGCGCAGTGGCCGCAGAGAATGTCGCCGGCTGCGCCGGAGTGCGGGCCACCACGGTGTCTCCGACGATCACGAGTCGCATGTGTGTGTCCTCCTGTACGGGGCCTGACGTGCCGATGAATTCCGGTGGTTGACAGCTCTGGCGTGGCCGGGCAATGATCGTCCCATCAAACAGTACGACGTGTTCCACTCTGTAGAACGCTTGGGAGCTTACCCGATGAGTATCGGCAGGACCGTGTTGTTCACCCCGGGAGACCATCCCCGGCGGATCGCGAGTGCGTTCGGTTCCCGTGCCGACGCCGTCGTTCTCGATCTCGAGGACGGTGTCGGACCGGGTGCGCGTGGTGCGGCGAGGTCGACGGTGGTCGAAGCATTGCGCGGGACGTCCCGTGCGGGACTCTTCGTGCGCATCAACGGTGTCGGAACCGCCGACCATGCATCAGATCTCGCCGCGATCGGTGCCGTTCTGGGCCGACTGGACGGGGTCGTGCTGCCGAAGGTCGAATCGCTCGATCAGCTGGTCCGGCTGGACGAACACCTGCGGGGGCTGGAACGGTCGGCCGGCGTCCCGGTGGGCTCCGTTCGGGTGGTGCCGGTGGTGGAGTCGGCCGCGGGAGCTCTCGCTGCGTCCGAGATCGCGACCGGTCCAAGGGTTGTCGCGCTGATGCTGGGTGTGCTCGATCTGGCCGCGGAGCTGGGGATGTCACCGGTCGCCGGCGCCGGTGGGATCGATCACCTGCGCGTGCAGATCGCCGTGGCATCGAGGGCCGCCGGGCTCGGGGCACCGATCGACGGGCCGCACCCGGACCTGGACGATGCCGCCGGCATCTCCGCCAGCAGTGCGGCATCCCGTGCGTTGGGTTACGGCGGGCGGGTGGTGCTGCATCCGTCCGCGATCGACACCGTCGACCGCGCCTATCGCCCGACCGACGCGGAGATCAACCGCGCAACAGCAGTTCTCGCTGCGGTGGACGCCGTGCCGGGCGTCGGCAGCCTACGCCTCCCGGACGGCACATTCGTGGACGCGCCGGTCGTCGCCCAAGCGCGTTCGCTGCTCGCTGACGTAGGGGAGGTGGCCCGTGACCACGTTGCCGCTCGATGACATCACCGTCGTAGGGCTGGAGCAGGCGGTCGCAGCGCCGTACGCGACCCGCCTGCTCGCCGACCTCGGGGCCAGGGTCATCAAGATCGAGCACCCCGACGGTGGCGATTTCGCCCGTGGATACGACGCGGTGGTGGGCGGTCAGTCGTCGGTGTTCGTCTGGCTGAACCGCGGCAAGCAGTCGGTGCAGTTGGATCTGAAGAACCCCGTCGGCCGCGCGGCACTCGAAGGCGTGCTCGCAACCGCCGACGTCTTCGTCACCAACCTCTCGCCGCGTGCGCTTGCCGCCCTGGAGCTCGATGTGGCCGCCGTCGTGGCGCGACATCCTGGACTGATCGTCTGCGCCGTGTCCGGGTACGCGCCCGATGGACCCCAACCCGAGCGCAAGGCCTACGACGCCCTCGTGCAGGCCGAGGCGGGACTGATGGCCATCACCGGGGCACCGGACGCGCCGGCCAAGACCGGGATCTCGGTGGCCGACATCGCTGCCGGATCCTTCGCCTACAGCGGCGTTCTCGCCGCTCTTCGTCACCGCGACCGGACCGGGGAGGTGCTGCCGGTCCAGGTCCCGTTGTTCGGGGCGCTCACCGAGTGGATGAGTTACCCGCTCTACTACACGATGTACGGCGGCGCTGCGCCCACGCCGATGGGCACCGCCCACCCGACGATCGCCCCGTACGGGGCGGTGCACACTGCTGACGGCCGCCGGCTGATGATCGCGGTGCAGAACGACCGCGAGTGGCGGCGACTGTGTCTGGAGGTGCTCGATGCCCCGGACCTGCTCCAAGACCCCCGGCTGCACACCAACGAGCTGCGGGTCGCCCACCGCGCTGAGCTGGACCTCCTGCTGGACCGGGCATTTCGCACCGTTCCGGAGAACGACCTGGTGGACAGACTGGAGAACGCCCGGCTCGCCTGGGCACGTCTGAACGAGATCGAGGACCTGGAGGTACATCCCGAGCTGGGAGTGGCGGCCCGGTGGCTGGCGACGCCGACCCCGGAGGGTGTCGTCCGCACGTTGACCCCGATCGCCACCCCCGGTGGGCGGGTGGCGCGGGACGGAGCGGTGCCGGCGTTGGGTGAGCACACCGCGACCGTGCTCGAGGGCCTGGCCGCACCGGCAGGCGCCGCGGAGACCACGATCCCGAGAGGAAGGGAGACGGCATGACCGTCCACGACGGTTGGCAGGGAAGATTCTTCGAGGACTTCGTGCCGGGTGACACCTTTCTGCACCCGCTGGGTCGAACGTTGACCACGACCGACAACATCTGGTTCACACTGCTCACCCAGAACACGGCACCCTTGCATTTCGACCACGAGTACGCGCGTCGGACCGAGTTCGGCCGGCCGTTGGTCAACTCCACCCTGACCCTGGCCCTGGTCGCGGGTCAGAGCGTCACCGACGTCTCCCAGAATGTCTTCGCCAATCTCGGTTGGGGGGACATCAGCCTGCCGGCTCCGGTGTTCGAGGGCGACACGATCCACTCGCGGTCGACCGTGGTTGCGGTCCGCGAGTCCCGGTCGAGGCCGACCCTCGGTGTGGTGACCGTCCGTACGACCGGCCTGAAGCAGTCGGGGGACATCGTGATCGAGTTCAGCCGGACCCTGTTGGTCTACAAGCGCGGGCACGGCCCGCGATCGGAGGAGGCGGCGTGACCACCACCGCTGCGGCACCATCCACCACGGCCGGGTCTGTCGACCGGTCCGAACTGCGCCGCGACCTACGGCAGCTCACCGACGCGGTGTGCGCCGATCATCCCGACCCGTACTGGCGGGAGGTGGACGAGGCCCGCCGCTACCCGCAGGAATTCGTGGACGCACTCACCCGGACCGGACTGCTCGGCGCGCTGGTGCCGGAGGAGTACGGCGGTCTGGGTCTGGGGCTGGGAGACGCCTCGGTCGTGCTGGAGGCGATCAACGCCAACGGTGGCAACGCCGGGCCGGTGCATGCCCAGCTCTACACGATGGCGTCGGTCCTCCGCCACGGGAGCGAGGAGCAGAAGCGCCGGTACCTCCCCGGCATCGCGACGGGCGAGATCCGACTGCAGGCGTTCGGGGTCACCGAGCCGACGGCGGGCACCGACACCACCTCGATCCGCTCGACCGCCACCCGGACCGACGACGGGTACGTCGTCAACGGCCAGAAGGTGTTCATCTCCCGGGTCCAACACTCCGACCTGATGCTGTTGCTCGCCCGCACGGCGCGTCGGGAGGACGGTCGCCGTCCGTCGGACGGCATGTCGCTGTTCCTCATCGATCTCCGCGAGACCTCCGGCGTGGATGTGCGTCCCATCAGGACCATGGTCAACCACGAGACCAACGAGGTGTACTTCGACAACGCCCGGATCCCGGCCGACAGCCTGATCGGAGAAGAGGGAAAGGGATTTCGCTACGTCCTGGACGGGATGAACGCCGAGCGGATCCTCATCGCCTCGGAATGCATCGGCGACGGGCGGTGGTTCGTGGGACGAGCCTCCCGCTACGCATCCGAACGGCAGGTGTTCGGCCGTCCCATCGGGCAGAACCAGGGCGTCCAGTTCCCGATCGCGCAGGCTCACGTGCACATCGAGGCTGCTGATCTCATGCGCTGGCGGGCGGCCGATCTGTTCGACTCCGGGCTGCCGTGCGGGGCGGAGGCCAACATGGCGAAACTGCTCGCATCCAACGCCTCGTGGGAGGCCGGCGACGTCGCGCTGCAGACCCACGGCGGGTACGGCATGGCGGCCGAGTACGACATCGAGCGCAAGTTCCGCGAGACGAGGCTGTACCGCATCGCCCCGATCTCGTCGAACCTCATCCTGTCCTACGTGGGCGAACACGTTCTCGGCATGCCCCGATCGTTCTGATCTGCCGGTCGTCACCCCCGGCCCGGACCGGTCCGACACCTCTCCGGCACCATCGGTCCGGTCCCATTCAGGAAGGAGCAGCACATGGGCACGACGTTCCACGACCTGGCTTCCTGGGCGGCGGACCTGGTCGCGACGGACTCCGATCGCGACCTCGCCCGGACGGCACTGACGGACACCCTCGCCGTGACACTCGCCGCGGAGCACGAGCCGGTCGTCGCACGGACCGCGGGTCTGCCGGCCGCCCTGCGGTGGGCCGCCATCGGGCACGTCCTGGACCTGGACGACGTGCACCTGCCGTCCACCTCGCACATCAGCGTGGTCTGCGTGGCCGCGGCCCTGGCTGCCGGGGGGAGCGAACAGGAGTACCTGGCGGGCGCCGGCGTGATGGCGCGACTGGGCACCGCCTTGGGCTGGGGTCACTACCGGAGAGGCTGGCATACGACCTGCACGGCCGGAGCTCCCGCTGCTGCGGCGACGGCGGCGCTCTCCTTCGGGCTCGGCGCCGAAGGGGTGGTGCGGGCCATGGCTCTGGCAGTGCCGGCGGCAGGTGGCCTGCAACGGGCGTTCGGCACCGAGGCGAAACCGCTCCAGGTCGGATTCGCCACCGACGCGGGCGTCCGTGCGGCGCAACTGGCTGCTGCCGGGGCGACCGTCGACCCGTCCGCACTGGATCGCTGGTTCGAGTTGCTCGGCGGGGCCGCGGAGCCCGATCTGTCCGGACCTGCGGTGCCGGGAGGACTCGCCGTCAAACC
The DNA here is from genome assembly GCF_009707545.1 of Nakamurella alba. Classification (NCBI taxonomy): domain Bacteria; kingdom Bacillati; phylum Actinomycetota; class Actinomycetes; order Nakamurellales; family Nakamurellaceae; genus Nakamurella; species Nakamurella alba. Next base: position 430,306 of record NZ_WLYK01000008.1, read on the forward strand.
TTTCCCTTGCTGCTACGCCCTGCAACGACCGATCGGAGCCGTCCGGCTCCTCGGGCCGGTCGACGTCGACCGGATCGACCGGGTGGAGGTGCGCGTCGCGGAATCCACGCTGCAGCCGCTGATCCGGGACCGCCCGGGAACCGGTGCGGAGGCCCGGTTCTCACTGCCCTACGCCATCGCGGCAACACTGGTCGACGGTTTCCCGACGACGGCGTCGTTCTCCGATGCCGCTGTGATCCGGCCGGAGATCACCCGGCTGCTGGACCGCATCGACATCACGGTGACGCCCGGCGGCGACGGCGTGCTCGCCGGTGACACCACGGTACGGCTCGCCTTCATCGACGGTCCGGACGTCAGCCGCACCCTGCAGGTCCCGCCCGGCCACCCGGAGCACCCGATGCCCGCGGACGACTTCGCCGCGAAGGTGGCCGGCTGCGTCGGGCCACGCCGGGCGCCCGACATCCCCGGGATGAGTTGGTCCGCGGCAGCGACGCTGCTCGCGGCCACCTTTCCGGGCTCCTCGGCCGCCCGACTGCCGTCAGCACCCGACCGTGCGGAACGCCTGGAACCGCAGGGCCGCTGAACCGCAAGGGCCGCTGAACCGCTGAAATCCCCCGTACCGCAGAGAAAGTGACCGAACATGGCCGAGTTCCTGGTGTTCATCGACAACACCGACCTCTGGGCGCTACCCCGGGACGAGTTCGTCGCGGTGGTCGAGCGCGAGCAGGCCGCCGGCCTGGCGCTCCTGGAGAAGGGCACGCTGCAGAAGCTCTGGCGGCTGCCCGGTGAGAAGGGGAACGTCGGCATCTGGTCGGCGACCGACGCGGACGAGCTCCACGAGGCCCTGCAGTCATTGCCCATCTTCCCGTACGCACGGATCCAGGTCCGCGCGCTCGCGACCCACCCCTTGCACACCGGCGACTACACGTTCGCCCGCTGAAAGGCCCGCACCACCGCACGTGCACCTCACCATTCCCGACGTCGCAGAGGCAGAACCACCGATGACACAGACGCGCTACTCCGGGTACCGGTCCTTCTCCTACCTCGAGCCCGGCCGTGACTTCGTCGACTTCACCCTGTCCGCGGAGCGGGACCGGGTGCCGGGGTACGTCGTCGAGCTGACCACCGACCAGGAGAACCGGGCGGACCGGCTGCTGGCGGACAACATCGCGATCTCCCTGCACGACCACCCGGTCCGGCTTCCCGAGCGCACAGAGCAGGAGCTGTACGCATGGAACCGCGAGGGGCGGCTGGCCTATGGCTACGAAGGTCTGAGCACCTCCGGACTGGATGCGGTCTTCGACAACCTCGGTTGGGGTGCCTGCGAGTCGCGCAACGGGTGGAAGTGGGATGACGTCATCACCGACATGGGCATGCGCTTCTGCGATTTCGCCCACCAGGACTATGCGATCAGAGCCGGTTCGGTGGCGGACATCCGTCGTGCCCACGCCGAAGGTCGGCTGGCGGTGTTCGCCGGCCTCGAGGGTGCGGCGCTGATCGAGAACGAGGTCGACCGGCTGGATGTGCTGTACGGCCTCGGCATCCGGCAGATGGGGGTCGCCTACAGCGACGCCAACGCGCTCGGCAGCGGTCTGAGGGAGAAGGGCGACGGCGGGCTCACCCAGTTCGGCCGCCGCGCCGTCCGGCGGATGAACCAGCTCGGCATCGCCATCGATGTCTCCCACTCGGGCGATCGCACCGCGCTGGATGTGATCTCGGCGAGCGAGAAGCCGGTGCTGATCACGCATGCCGGAGCGCGCGGGCTGTGGGACACCCCGCGGATGAAGCCCGACGAGGTCATCCGCGCCTGTGCCGACTCCGGGGGGATGATCGGGATCGAAGCCGCGCCGCACACCACGATCAGTCCGGAGCACCGTCGGCACACCATCGACTCGGTGATGGACCACTTCCGCTACTGCGTCGACCTCGTCGGGATCGACCACGTGGGCTTCGGCCCCGACACCTTCTTCGGTGACCACATGGGCCTGCACCACGCCATGAGCGAGAAGCTCGGCGTCGCCGATGCCATCACCTCCGGCCCGCAGTTCGAGCCGGTCGACCACGTCGAGGGGTTGGAGAACCCGGGGGAGTGCTTCAGGAACATCACCCGCTGGCTCGTCGCGCACGACTACTCCGACACCGAGATCACCGCCGTGATCGGAGGGAATGCCCTCCGGGTGCTCGAGAGCATCTGGTAGGCCGCACGTCGCTCGGAACCACCGCCCCGCGGCGATGTCGCCCCGGGTCCATCCGCCCTGCCCGAAAAGGAGTGTTCATGCCCCCCAGAAGGATCCTCGGTGCGGCCATGGTCGGTCACGTCGTCGAGTCGTTCGACTTCGTGATCTACGGCTACTCGGCCACCATCATCGCCCGGCACTTCTTCCCGTCCGGCAACGAGACCCTGGCCATCCTCTCGACGCTCGCGGTGTACGGGATCGCCTTCATCGTCCGGCCTCTCGGTGGCGCCGTGTTCGGCAGCATGGGTGACCGGCTCGGCCGCCGGACGGCTCTGTCGACGGTCGTGCTCATCATGGCGGTCTCCACGGCGGCGATCGGGGTGCTGCCCACCTACACCTCTGTCGGGTTCCTGGCACCGTTGCTGCTGCTGATCTGCCGTCTCGCGCAGGGTCTGTCGATGGGTGCGGAGTACACCAGCGCGGCGTCGTACGTGATGGAACAGGCGCCGCCGGCCCGCCGTGGCCTCTGGACCAGTGCGGTCGGCAGCGCGACCTTCATCGGCGCGGCCCTCGCCGTTTTCCTGCTCCTCGGCCTGCAGTTGTCCTCGGCGACGGCCTACAGCGACTGGACCTGGCGGCTGCCTTTCCTGCTGGGCGGCGCCATGGCACTGATCGGCCTCTACATGCGACTCCGGCTCGAGGAGACAAAGACCTTCCGTGCGCTCGAGGACTCCGGCGAGACATCACGAACCCCGGTTCGGGACTCCTTCCGCAACTGGCGGGTCTTCCTGCTCCTGCTGGCGATCTTCTCGCTGCTCGCCGTCGTCGCCCAGAATTTCCTCGGCTACCTGCCGACGTACCTCACCAAGACGGCCGGTCTGTCCTCCGTCACGACTCTGGTCGCCTCCGGGATCGCACTGGTCCTGTGCGCCGCCCTGTCCATCGCGACAGGGGCGTTGTCCGACCGTATCGGCCGCAAACCGCTGTTGGTGGGCGGCGTGATCGTGGCCGTCGTGGGCTCGATCCCGGCCTACATGATCGCCGCCGGCGGATCCCTGGCCACCACCGTCGTCGCGCAGATCCTGCTGGTGATCCCGGCGGCACTGGTCGGCATGACGGCCACCATCGTCGCAGTGGAGCTGGTGCCACCGCGGATCCGTGCCACGAGCACGGCTCTGACCTACAACATCGCCTATGCGGTGTTCGGTGGTACCGCTCCATTGGTCGGTGCCTTGCTCACGGCTCAGTTCGGCCGACTCGCGCCCGGCGCCTACATCACGGTGCTGGCGGCACTCGCACTGGTCGTGGTGATCATCGCGCTGCCCGAGACCCGCCACCGATCGGTGGACGATCGTGCGGCGACCGAGAAGAATGCGCGGACCGTGACCGGTACGGTGTCGAGCTCGTGAGCCCCGCGACCATCGCCGGCCGCTCGGATGTGGAGGAGGACGGCGTGGCGACCCGACCCGAAGATCGCATCCGCGAGGAGTTCGACCGCGAACTGCCGACGATACTTGCTCTCTCACATCACATGTCGGCCAATCCCGAACTCGCCTTCGAGGAGCACGGCACCGCTGCCGCCATCCTCGCGGTGCTCCGGGAACACGGTGGGTTCACCGTCGAGGAGTCGGTCGGCGGCCTGGCCACCGCCTTCACGGCGACGGTCGGGTCCGGCGGGCTCGTGGTCGGGCTCTGTGCCGAGCTGGACGCGCTGCCCGGCATCGGTCACGGCTGCGGACACAACGTGATCGCGGCGAGCGCGGTCGGCGCGGCACTTGCGCTGGCCCCCGTGGCCGACCAGTTGGACCTGACCGTCCGGCTGCTCGGCACCCCGGCAGAGGAACGCGGAGCGGGCAAGGCGATCCTGTTGCGCCACGGCGTCTTCGACGGGCTGCACGCCGCCCTGATGGTGCATCCGACGCTGAAGGACATGGCCACGCCGCACATCCGGGCGCTCGGCCACTGGGCGGTATCCTTCCACGGCCGGACCGGGCACGCGTCCAGACCGTTCGACGCGCTCAACGCCGCGGATGCCGTGACCGTCGCCCAGGTCGCGATCGGACTGCTCCGGCAACAGATGCGGGACTCCGATCGGGTGCACACGGTGATCAAGCACGCCGGTGATTCGGTCAACGTGATTCCGGGAGAGGCGATCGTCGAGGTCATGGTGCGCTCGGACGATCTCAGCCAGGTCGAGGAACTCTGGAGCAGGGTCCGTGCATGCTTCGAGGCGGGCGCGTTGGCAGCCGGTGTCACGATGGAGATCAGCGAGCCGCTGATGTGGCTCAACGGTTTCCGCCACGACTCCGACCTGGCACACCTGTTCCGTCAGAACGCAGAGGCCCTGGGTCGCACCTTCCCCGACTACCCGGACCGGTCCCTCGGATCCACCGACATGTCCGAGGTCTCCGTGCACATGCCGGCCATCCACCCCGTGCTCTCGTTGGCCGGAGCTCCGGAGGACGGCAACCACACCGCCGCGTTCGCCCGGCTCGCCGCCGGTCCCGAGGGCGACAGGGCCGTGCGTGACGGAGGTCTCGCGCTGGCCCTGACCATCGCCGATGCCGCACTCGACAGAGAACTGCGGCATCGCCTCACCCGACCCGGGCCGTTCCGCTGGTCCAGCCCTGCAGGAGGAACCCAGAGATGAGAGCCGCGCAGATCACGGCATTCGGCGGTCCCGAGGTGTTCTCGGTGACCGATGTCCCCACCCCGGAGGTGGCACCCGGAGAGGTCCTCGTGCGGCTCCGGGCAGCGGGACTCAACCGGGCCGACATCGTGATCCGGGAGGGCCGATTCCCGGAAGCGCCGCCGCCGCCGATGACCCTCGGCGTGGAGGGAGCCGGTGAGGTAGTCGAGATCGGCGACGGTGTCGATGGTTTCCTGCCTGGTGACCGTGTGGTCATCAACCCCATGAAGTTCTGCGGGCACTGCGAACGATGCCTGCGCGGACAGGACAGCGAATGTCTGTCGCTGCAGGTGGTCGGGGAGCACTTCGACGGCACCTATGCCGAATTCATCTCGCTGCCTGCGCGGCTGCTGATCCCGGCGCCGGAGCGGCTGGGTTTCGAGCAACTGGCCGTCGGGGTGGTGCCGTACATGACGGCCTGGCACATGCTGAAGACCAGGGGGCAGGTCGCCGCCGGTGAGACGGTGCTGGTCGTGGGGGCCGGCAGTGGTGTCGCCGGTGCGGCGATCCAGGTGGCGAAAGCCCTGGGCGCCACCGTGATCGCCACCACCAGCAGCGCACGCAAGGAGGAGCAGGCACGAGCACTGGGTGCCGACGAGGTGGTCAACTACCGCACCAGGCCGGACTTCGACGTGGCGGTGAAGGAGCTCACCGGCGGGCGTGGTGCGGATCTCGTGCACGACTCGGTCGGCGCGGCAACGCTGCAGAAGTCGATCGATGCAGCGGCCCACGGTGGCCGGCTGGTCGGGATGGGATCGCACACCGGCCGCTCGGTCGAGCTGGATCTCTGGAGCATCTACCGGCGCGAGATCACCGTGCTGGGTTGCCACACGTCCAACCGGGCCGAGATCGCGGAGTTCCTGCCCCTGCTCGCCGACGGTTCGATCACGCCCGTGATCGATTCCGTCTACCCGTTGGAGTCCGCAGTCGAGGCGCAGGCGCGCCTCGATGCCCCCGAACGGTTCGGGAAGGTGGTGCTGTCGATCGGCTGACGACTGTTCCGTACGGGCTGCTACCCTGTCCCGCAGGGCGGAACGATCTGTCCAGGATTGATCCTGCAGCGAGGGAGGGCTGGACGATGGCGCAGGTCGAGGGCAGCAAGGGCATCAGCAGTGTGCTCAGCACGCTCCGGGTGCTCGAGGTGGTCGCGCAGCGTCAGCCGATCGGCGTCTCGGAGCTCGCCCGGGCCACCGGGATGCCGAAGAGCAGCATCCATCGCTGCCTGACCACCTTGCGTGAAGCCGGTTGGTTGCGCATCGTCGACCCGGCACGGGTGCTCTGGGGGGTGACGAGCAAGCCTCTGGACATCGGGCTGGCCGGTTCGAGCGAGCAGAGCCTGCGCGAGGTTGCGCGAGGTCATGTCGAAGCCCTGCGCGACGAGACCAACGAGACAGTTCACCTGGTGATCCGGGACGGTGACTCCCTCACCATCATCCTGCGCGAGGATTCCAACCAGGCGGTGCGCACCTTCGTCGAGATCGGGACCCGGGCCCCGCTGCACGCCACGTCATGCGGTCTTGCGGTGCTCGCTGCACTCGACGACGACGAGGTGACGGGTCTGCTCGACCGAGGCCTGGCGCACTACACCGACACGACACCGACCACCGTGCAACAGGTCCGGGACCAGGTCGACCTCACCCGGGGTCGGGGGTACTCGGTCAACGACGAGTCCTGGTGGCGACCGGAAGTCAGTGCCATCGGAGCCGCTATCACCAACTCGGCCGGGCGCCCGGTTGCGGCGCTGGCCATTTCCATCCCGTCGAGCCGCTTCGATCGCGACCGGATCGATGACCTCGGGTCGCGTGCGGTGCGCACTGCGAAGGCGATCTCCGGCGCGCTCGGCGCGCACTGATCCCCGAGTCGCACCGGCGAGCCTGGCGAAACCTGTTTCCCCGAGGTTGATATCGCTTCCCGATGAGCATCGGTCGGACCGCGGATCCGTTGACAAGTCGCGACTGCGAACCCTAGTGTTCATTTATACAGGACAAGTCGTTCCGCCTCTCGGAACGCCCGGTTGGAGAAGGATCCCTGATGGCCGCTCTCGAGATCTCCCGGTCCGTGCGCGAGGTGCACTGCCCCGACGGCACCACGATCAGCTATTCCGTCGGGGGCGGTCCCGGTGGACCCACGCTGGTGGCGGTCCATGGGATGTGCTGTCGCAAGGAGCACTTCGACGCCCTGATCGAGTACCTACCGACCGACTACCGTGTGGTGGCAGTTGATCTCGCAGAACACGGCGCCTCCAGATCGGACCGTTCCGACTTCAGCATCACGTCGTTCGCCCGTGACGTGCTCGCGGTGGTGGAGGCGGAGCAGGTCGACCGTTGCATCGTCGTCGGACACTCGATGGGTGGAGCCGTCGGCATCGAACTGGCGGTGATCGCACCTGAGAAGATCGATGCGGTGGTCGGTCTCGACTCGGTGCACTATGCCGGACTGTACCCGGCGCAGACCGCGGAAGCCGTGGCGGCAGTGGTCGACCCGATGGCGGCGGACTGGATCGGCGGTACCCGCGGCCTCATCACCTGGGGGACCGTCCCGGGCTCGGATCCGGAGGTGTCCGAGGACATGTTCCGGCAGATGTCGGGCATGCGGCAGCCAGCCGGACTGCGGGCACTCCGCGGGCTGCTCGAATGGGACCTGGGCGCAGCGCTGTCCGCCACCGACCGTCCCTTGGTGGTGTTCGCCGCCCGGGACCTGTACGACGTGGAGGCCAACCGGGTGCTGGAGGACCGGGTCACCTTCCACAGCGTCGATCTCGGCGGGCACTTCTTCCTCGTCGACCATGCGCAGGAGACCGCGCAGTTGCTCGTCGACGCGGTGGGCCGGCTGGCAGGTGGCCGGGCGTGACACGCACCCACACCGGTGACCCCGCGGACGGGAGCGCTCCGGCGAACGACGGCCGCCGGGGTTCCTATGACCCGCGGACCTTCCAGGGGCTCCGGTTCCACACCGCGATCGGCGCCTTCAGGGACGGCAGCGACTCACCGCGTGAGTACCTGGAGCGATGCCTCGCCGTCATCGCCGACCGGGAGCCGGAGGTACGTGCCTGGGTCCTGGTCGATGAGACAGGCGCCAGGAAGCAGGCCGATGCGAGTGGCAGGCGGTGGCGGGACGGCAGTCCATTGTCCCCGGTCGACGGCCTGCCGATCGGTATCAAGGATCTGCTGGAAACCCGGGACATGCCCACCCAGATGGGGTGCGCCGCCTTCGAGGGCAACTTCCCGCGCCGTGACAATGCAGCCGTGTGGGCCCTTCGTCAGGCCGGGGCCGTCATCGTCGGCAAGACGGTCACCACCGAACTCGGCGGTCCCGAACCGAGCATCACCACCAACCCGTTCCATCGGGAGCACACCCCGGGCGGTTCGTCGTCCGGCTCCGGCGCGGCGGTCGCGGCCGCCATGGTTCCCGCCACCATCGCCACCCAGACCGGTGGTTCCCTGATGAGACCGGCGAGCTTCAACGGGAATTGGGGACTCAAGCCCTCGCAGGGCGCGATCAACCGCGGCGAGCGGCAGACCGCGAGCATGACCACGCACGGCGTCCTCGCCGCATGCCCGGAGGACATGTGGCAGATCGCCATCGAGATCGCGTCGCGCTGCGGCGGGGATCCCGGATGGCCCGCGCTGTACGGGCCACCGGTCCCGCCGACTCCGCACCGGCCCGCCACCCTGGCCGTCATGGAGACCGACGGCTGGGCACGGCTCGCTCCGGTCGCCCGGGCGGCCTTCGAGGAGTTGCTGGCGCAGTTGGACGCACAGAGCGTGCGGATCCTGCGCAGGGGCGACGATCCGGTGCTCGACCGGTTCGAGGCCTCGCTGGCCGGGACCAGCGAACTCGGTAGCAACATCCTTGCCTGGGAGCACTACTGGGCCTTCCGCGATGTGCTCGGCGACCGTCCGGACCGGGTGAGCGCCCGCGGGAGGAGGTTCTTCATCGAGGCGGCCGAGCAGCTCACGGCGGCCGGCTACGAGGCGGCGCTGCGGGAGCGCGCAACGATCAGGACACTGCACGCCCAGCTGAGCACCCGGGCGGATGCCATCATCGCGCCGACCTCCACCGGTCCCGCCCCGGAGTGGCACGGCGATGTCCCCGGACAGCAGCCGGCGAAATGGCCGACCGGTGATCCCGCCTTCAACTTCCCCAGTTCGCTCCTCGGTGCGCCGGCGGTCAACGTCCCGCTGATCGGCATCGACGGACTGCCGTTCGGCGTGCAACTGCTCGGTCAGCCGGGCACCGACGCCCGGATGGTGGCCGGTGCGCGTTGGATGAGCGAGGCACTCACCCCGATCGTCCACTGACGATCGGATTGTCCTGTGAGCGGACGGAACCGCGAGAAGGCCTCAGGCGGCGTAGAAGTCGTAGCACTCCGTAGCGCCCTGGACGACGCCGATGTAGAGGGCCTGCACCTGGTCGATGACGAAGGTGGAGGTCTTGCCGGCGGTGTCCGAGGCGGCGAGCGGGGACTCCATCACCTGGTAGACGGCCTTGTTGAGGTCGGTCGGATTGAGCGCCAGGTTCTGCGGGCCGCGCGGTTCCTTCATCCAGGAGGCCCAGGCCCCGGAGTAGCAGAGCGCGCGCAGGCCCGCCTGGTTGCCGAGCGGGTTCTGCCCGCCGGGGTTCTGGGCGGCCAGCGCGTACCGGCTGGCCAGCAGCACGACGGCGGAGAAGTCGCCGTTGGTGGAGGCGAAACCGGCGTTGGGTGTACCGATCCGCTGCAACTCGGCCAGGTTGTAGGACACCGTGTTCGTGGACCCGCAGTACGACACCGGGAAGGTGCCGGGGGTGCCGTTGCAGTCCGGGCCGGTGGTGCCCTCGAAGGTGGTCAGCGTCGGTGCCTGGTAGGTGGCACCGAGGATCTCCTCGAAGTACAGGTTCAGCGTCTCGGCGACGGCGTCGATGAAGTCCTCGGTGATGTCGACGTTGCCGAAGTCCTTGGGGATCACGGTGAACCCGGCCTCGGTGATGCGCTGGTCCACCTCGGCCTGGTCGATCTCGTCGCAGCGCTTCACGCCGTTCGCGTACCCCAGCGAGAAGGCCAGCGAGCGGTCGAACCCGCTGCCGTGCGCCTGTTCCGCGGACGCCGTCATGCCGACCGGGTCGCCGGTCCACATCATCGCGGTGAGCACCTCACGCATACCCACGCCCTGGTTGAGGTCGTAGTAGGTGGAGTTGCCGTCGGCGACCCAGCGCCAGTACGCGCCGGCGTAGCAGTCGGCCTGCTGCTCCAGCATGATCACGGTCTCGCCGTCGAAGGTGGTGCCCAGCAGGTACTGCACCAGGTGGCCCATCTCGTGCGCCAGGATCGTCGGCGCGGCGAGATCGCCGACCTCCTCGGCCATCCGGGGCAGCAGCACCCCGCGGTCCCACATGATCGAGTTGCAGGACGGGTCGTAGGCGGCGTTCGCCTCACCGTAGAGGTCGCGGCCGCAGGCGCTGGCCGACGAGTCCTCGGAGTCGTAGGAGAACAGCTCATCCGGGCCCTTGAACGTGGTGCCGGGGAAGTTCTCCGGCAGCACCTGGGTGTAGAACGCCTCCAGGTCGGCGAGGGTGTTCTTCGCCTGGACGTCCCACTCGGTGTTGGCGTCGCCGGTGACCTTCAGGTCCGCCGGTGCCACCCCGGCCTTCGCGCCGTTCGGGCCCTCCGCGGACGGACCGGGATCGACGGTCGCCGCACCGATCTTCATCGCCGTGCCGGAGACGGCCGACGTGCACCCGGTGACCAGCACGGCCAGCGCGATCATCAGCGCGGGCAGACCGCGCCTGCGTGCCCGACCTGTCGTGCTGCCCACGTGCTGTCCACCTCCGGCTCGACGACCCACGATCCGCAGGCCCTCGCCTGAAACTACCGGCGACGACGCCGGACCGGACCGGAAATCGGACACCCGCGGCCCGGAACCCACCCGCGGACACCCCGGACAGCCGTGAGGGCGGCCCCGGCGCACCGGGACCGCCCTCATCGGAGCAGCGTTACTTGGTGAGCGTGGCCGCACCCGAGGAGTCGGCCGGCACGGCGCCCGAGCTGGCCAGCCGCAGACCCGTGGTCGGGTCGAACAGGTGGATGTGCTCGGAGTCCGGCACGGTGGCACGGATCGTGGAGCCGGCGGTCAGCGAGATCCGGGCGTCGGCGCGGATCACCAGGCGCTTGCCGTCCGGGCCGTGGCCGTGGATGAAGGAGTCGGCGCCGAGCTCCTCGACCAGGTCGACGGTCACCGGGATGCCCTCGCTGGCCAGGATCAGGTTCTCCGGCCGGACACCGAAGGTGACCTCGGACAGCCCCTTCGACGAGGCCTCCGACAGCAGCTCACGGGGGAGCGGCACGACGGTCTCGCCGAGCTTCGCGCCCTCCGGGGTGAGCGGGGCGGTCAGCAGGTTCATGGCAGGGGAGCCCATGAAGCCGGCGACGAACACGTTGGCCGGGCGGTCGTACAGCGTCCGCGGGGTGTCGACCTGCTGCAGGATGCCGTCCTTGAGCACCGCGACCCGGTGGCCCATGGTCATGGCCTCGACCTGGTCGTGGGTGACGTAGACGGTGGTGGTGCCGAGGCGGGCCTGCAGCTCGGCGATGTTCGCGCGGGTCTCCACCCGGAGCTTGGCGTCCAAGTTCGACAGCGGCTCGTCCATCAGGAAGACGGAGGGCTCACGGACGATGGCGCGGCCCATCGCAACACGCTGCCGCTGGCCACCGGAGAGGGCCTTCGGCTTGCGGTCGAGGTAGCGCTCGAGGTCGAGCAGGCCGGCGGCCTCCTTGACCTTGCGACCGATCTCCTCCTTGTTGACGCCGCGCAGCTTCAGTGCGAAGCCCATGTTCTCGGCGACCGTCATGTGCGGGTACAGCGCATACGACTGGAACACCATGGCGATGTCGCGGTTCTTCGGCGGGACGTGGGTGACGTCGCGGCCGCCGATGATGATCTGACCCTCGTTGACGTCCTCCAGGCCGGCCAGCATGCGCAGCGCGGTCGACTTGCCGGAACCGGACGGGCCAACCAGCACCAGGAACTCGCCGTCGGCGATGGTGATGTTGACCTTGTCGACGGCGCGGACCGGGGGATTGCCGGGGTAGACGCGCGAGGCGTCCTTGTAGATCACTTCAGCCATGGGGTGTCCTTCCACCTCGTCCCGGCCGGGGTGCGGTCGGGCAGTTCCTGGGCCGTGTCCCGCCGCGCGACGGGCTGCGGGCGGGGCGGCGGCCACCGGTCTCCCGGCGGTCGACGCCACGGGTCCGGACTGGCCCACCGTCGGGTCGGAGCGGGCGAGTGCGCCCGCGTGATCGACCGTAGCCGCTCCGGGCGGTGTTGCCAAGGGAAAGTTGGTAAGCGTTTTCCCGATCGCTTCCCGGGGTACTCCGGTTGCCGTTGTTGATCACCCGCCCGTGCGGCATCGCAGCCGGTCGGGCCGGGGTGCGTGCCGAACGCCGTTGCCGCCGACTACCTTTCCTGCATGGAACGTTCGTCCCGTTCGCGACCGCCGGCCACCCTGGCCTCGCTGGCTGCCGAGGTCGGCGTGTCGCGGACGACGGTGTCGAACGCCTACAACCGGCCGGACCAGCTCTCGCCGGCGTTGCGGGCCCGGGTGATGGAGGCGGCCGCCCGGCTCGGCTACCCCGGGCCGGACCCGGTCGCGCGCTCGCTGCGCACCCGCAAGGCCGGCGCCATCGGGCTGCTGCTCACCGAGCAGCTCTCCTACGCCTTCCGCGACCCGGCCGCGGTCGCCTTCCTGGAAGGCCTGACCCTGGAGTGCGACAGCGCCAAGGTCGGGCTGTTGCTGGTGCCGGCCCGGCCGGACTCCGACGACGTGACCGCGGTGGCCGGGGCGTCGGTCGACGGCTTCGTCGCCTACTCGATGCCGGACGACGACCCGCACCTGCGCGCGGTGCTGGCCCGCCCGGTGCCCGCGGTCATCTGCGACCAGCCGGCCGTGCCCGGCACCGATCTGGTCGGGATCGACGACCACGCCGCGGCCCGCGGTCTGGCCGACCACCTGGTCGAGCTCGGGCACCGACGGATCGGCGTGGTCTGCATGCGGCTCGGGCGGGCCCGCCGGGACGGCGCCGTCGACCTGGTCCGGCAGCAGGCCGCGCACTACCACGTGCAGCGCAACCGGCTGGCCGGGCTGCGCGAGGGATTCACCGCCGCCGGGGTGGCCTGGGACCGGGTACCGGTCGTCGAGCAGTTCGACCACTCGGTGGAGAGCGGCGCCCGCGGCGCGGCAGCGGTGCTCGCGATGGACCCGGGCATCACCGCGCTGATCGCCACCTCCGACGTGCTGGCGATGGGTGCGATCGACGAGCTGCACCGCCGCCGGCAGCGGGTGCCGGAGGACGTCTCGGTGTCCGGGTTCGACGGGATCCGGGCGGCCCGGGAGATGCAGCTGACCACCGTGGTGCAGCCGGTCGAGGACAAGGGCCGCTATGCCGGACGGCTGCTGCTGGACCCGGCGCGGTCCACCCGCGGCCGGAAGGTGGTGCTGCCCACCACGTTCCTGGCCGGACAGACCACCGCACCGCCGCGGGTGCGGTGAGCCGTTCTCAGCCCGCGGCGCTCGTGAAGGAGCGAGAACTCCTCAGGTGCCGGAGGTGTCGCGCACCTGGCGGCGGATGAACCGCTGCCGGGCCGCCGCCAGCACGGTGAGCAGGTCGCGCACCCTCTCGGGATCGGCCACCCGCAGGTCGGCCGCGGTGTTGCCGGGACCGACCTTCACCCCGAGATCACCGTCGTGCAGGGTGACGAACGCGGTCTCGTCCGTGACGTCGTCGCCGATGTAGAGCACTGCGGTGCAGTGGTTCTGCTGCCGCAGCTGCTGGATCGCCTTGCCCTTGTCGGTGGCGATCACCGTCAGCTCGAGCACCTTCTTGCCGCGCAGCAGGTGCACGCCGGCCCAGGTCGCCGGGTCGTCCTCGATCGCCGCGGTGACGGCCGCGGCATCCTTCTCCGACGCCAGCCGCAGGTGGACCGCGATGCCGGTCGGCTTCGGCTCGAGCGAGATGTCCTGGTACTCACTGGTGATCGACTGCAGCACCCGGCGGAGCCGGGCCAGTCGGGCTGCCGCGTCGGCCGGGATCTCGCCGGGTTCCGTAGTGCCGCCGGTGGTCTCGGCGCCGTGGCTGCCGACCAGCAGGAACGGCGAGGTGTCGACGCCGAGCAGGGTCGGCAGGTCCGCGAGTGCCCGGCCGGACACCACGGCGACGACGGTGCCGTGCACCGCGGCCAGGTCGGCCAGTGCGTCCAGCTGGCCGGGCAACGGTGTCGCGGCGGCCGGGTCGTCGACGATCGGCGCCAGCACCCCGTCGAAATCCGTTCCGACGAGCAGTCTCTCGGTCTCCGCGATGGTGTTGACCGCGGTGATGACGTCCGGCGACAGTCGGGCCCGCGCTTCGGCCACACGGTCCCGGACGCCCTCGAGATTGGACAGGAAGTCCGCCGCCCAGCGGTCGACGTCGTGCGTCAGGACCTGCCGGCGCAGGATCCGCATCCGGCGCCTGGCCTCCACCGCGGGCATGGTCAGGGCGGTGCGCAGGCCCTCCTTGACACCGTCGGTGTCGTACGGATTGACCAGCAGCGACGACCTGAGTTCCTGTGCGGCGCCGGTGAACTCACTCAGCAGCAGCACGCCGCCGCCGTCCACCCGGCAGGCCACGTACTCCTTGGCGACCAGGTTCATCCCGTCCCGCAGCGGGGTCACCGCCATCACGTCCGCGGCCACGTAGAACGCCGCCAGCTGCTCACGCGGGAACGACTGGTGCAGGTAGTGCACGGCGGGATGACCGATCCGGCCGAAATCGCCGTTCATGGCGCCGACCTGACGCTCGATGCCCTCGCGCATGGTGATGTAGGACTGCAGCCGCTCCCGGCTCGGGGTGGCCACCTGGATCATCACCGCGTCCCGCGCCGCCGGGTCGCCCTCGGCGAGCAGCTCGCCGAAGGCGCGCAGTCGGATGTCGATGCCCTTGGTGTAGTCCAGCCGGTCGACGCCGAGAATGATCTTCGACGGGTTGCCCAGGTCACTGCGCAGCTGCTTGGCCGCCTCGTGCACCTCCGGAGTGGCGGCGAGCGAGGACTGGCCGCCGGAATCGATCGAGATCGGGAACGCGCCGACCCGCACGGTCCGACCCTCGTACTCCACCGAACCGCCCGAGGTGGCAAGCCCCAGCAGGGTTCTCGCCAGCCTGACGAAGTTGCGGGAGCCGCCGGGCAGTTGGAAACCGATGAGGTCGGAGCCGAGCAGTCCGCGCATGATCTGCTTGCGCCAGGGCAGCCGGCTGAAGAGTTCCGACGGCGGGAACGGGATGTGCAGGAAGAAGCCGATGCGGACGTCCGGGCGCAGCTTGCGCAGCATCTCCGGTACCAACTGCAGCTGGTAGTCGTGCACCCACACGGTGGCGCCCGGCGCAGCCACCTCGGCGGCCCGGCGGGCGAACCGCTCGTTGACCTTCCGGTAGGAGTCCCACCAGACCCGGTGGTACTCGGAGTCGGCGACCGCGTCGTGGTAGAGCGGCCACAGGGTGGCGTTGGAGAAACCCTCGTAGTACTGGTCGATCTCGTCCGACGACAGGGTCAGCGGATGCAGCGTGAGGCCGTCCGCCGTCGTCGGGTCCAGGGTGACGTCGGGGGTCCCGGGCCAACCGATCCATGCGCCGTGCCGGCGGGACAGGATGGGCTCGAGCGCGGTGACCAGTCCGCCCGGGGCCTGCCGGGCCTTGGTGCTGCCGTCCGGCTGCAC
Source organism: Nakamurella alba (assembly GCF_009707545.1). NCBI lineage: Bacteria > Bacillati > Actinomycetota > Actinomycetes > Nakamurellales > Nakamurellaceae > Nakamurella > Nakamurella alba. The sequence goes on from NZ_WLYK01000008.1 coordinate 445,894, forward strand.
CTCGAGGTCGAAGGGGAGCCGGTTCGCGACGACGACCATGTCGACCTGCTGGTACGTGGTGCCGCCGTCCTCGTCGTGGCCGGTGGGGGGCTCCGATCCGGTCGGCCGGTCCGTCGTCTCTCCAGTTGATGCCACGGCCCCAGCCTACGGTGGACGGGGGACGGGCCTTCACCCGGCCGGAGGATGCATGGCCGCCGGACCGGCGCCAGGCGCAGGACGGATCGGGGTCAGTGGCCGAACGGATCGGGGTCAGTGGCCGAACGGATCGGGGTCCTGGCCGGGCATCCAGCTGTGGCCGGGGACGTCCCAGCCGTTGCGTTTCACCATCTTCTTCGCAGCCCGCGCGTGCCGCCCGATCAGCCGGTCGATGTAGAGGAACCCGTTGAGGTGATCGGTCTCGTGCTGCAGACAGCGGGCGAAGAAGCCGGTGCCCTCGACCTCGACCGGCTCGCCCTTCACATCGACGCCGGTGACCTTGGCCCAGTGCGCGCGACCGGTCGGGTAGTTCTCCCCGGGCACGGACAGGCAACCCTCGTAGTCGTCGTCCGGGTCCGGCATGGTCTCCGGGATCTCGGAGGTCTCCAGCACCGGATTGACCACGTAGCCGCGGTGCCGGGTGCCGGTGTCGTCAGGGCAGTCGTAGACGAACACCTTGCGGGTGTCGCCGACCTGGTTGGCGGCCAGCCCGGCGCCGTTGGCGGCGGTGTTCGTCTCGAACAGGTCCTCGACGAAGGCGGCCAGGGCGTCGTCGAACTCCGTGACGGGCGTCGTCGGCCGGTGCAGCACCGGCTCTCCGCAGATGACGATGGGGAGGATGGTCACCGCGCGATCCTACGGTCGGCCGGGAGTGCCGCTGCCGCCCGCGCATGCCTGTGCACTGCATCACAAGGTCCTCCTTGTGGTCCCCCACCTGCGGCCTTGCCGCGAACGAACCTGCCCGACGGTGTTCTCGTCCGTGCTGGGAGGGAGTAACGTGCCGCCCGGACATCGTTAGGTCAGGCTCACCTGATCACCCGGCAGCGGAAGGGGGTCCGGTGCTCGCGACGTTCGTCATCGGACTCCGGGAAGGCCTCGAGGCCGCTCTGATCGTCGGCATCATCGCCGCGTTCCTCCGGCAGAACGGTCGGTCGGACGCGCTGCGCCGGATGTGGCTCGGCGTCGGCGCCGCGGTCGTCATCTGCATCCTGGTCGGCGTCGGCCTCGAGGTCGTCAACGAGAACCTGCCGCAGCGGCAGCAGGAGATGCTCGAATGCGTCGTGGCCGGCATCGCCGTGGTGATGGTCAGCTACATGATCCTGTGGATGCGTAAGCACTCCCGTGACCTGCGCAAGGACCTGCAGGTCGCCACCGGCGAGGCGCTCGCCGCCGGCAGCGCCACCGCGCTGGTGGTGATGGCCTTCCTCGCGGTCTTCCGCGAGGGCTTCGAGACGTCCGTCTTCCTGCTCGCCGCGTTCCAGTCGGCGGTCTCGCCGGCGCTGGCCGAGCTGGGGGCCGTGCTCGGCATCGCCGTCGCGCTGGTGCTCGGCTACCTCGTCTACCGCGGCGGGGTGCGGCTGAACCTGGCGAAGTTCTTCCGGATCACCGGCGTCGTCCTGGTCTTCGTCGCCGCCGGCCTGGTGATGAGCACCCTGCGCGCCGCCTACGAGGCCGGCTGGCTGACCGTCGGCCAGCAGACCGCGGTGTCGCTGACCTCGGTGGTCCGCCCGGGCAGCGTCGTCGAGGGGCTGCTCACCGGCGTCCTCGGCATCCGGTCCACCCTGCCGGTGATCGAGGTCGTCGCCTGGCTGCTCTACCTGGTCTCCATGCTCGCCGTGGTGCTCTGGCCGGCCCGTCGGGTGCCCGCGGCGGGCACCCGTGCGGTGATGCTGGCCGGCATCGCCGGGGTCGCCGCGCTGGTCGCGGTGGTCCTGGTCGTGACGGTCCGGCCACCGGCCCTCGAATCCGCGACCGCCACGGTGACCGCGCAGGGGCAGGCGAGCGCGGGGACCGACCCGACCGACGGCACCGATCTGGCCGGCACGACCGTCGCGGTCACCTCGGACCTGATCCTCACCACCGACCGGACCGGTGCGGCGATCACCTTCTCCGGGGACGTCACGCTGTCCGGCACCACCACTCTGACGTTGAGCGGTCACCGCACGGACAACGGCGTGTCCGCGGCCCGCTACCAGGGCACCCCGGTGTCCGGCCCGGCCGCCGGTCTCCCCGCGGAGCTGACCCGGGACCAGGTGATCGCCATCGGTGGCGGCCGGCTGCCGGTCGGTGCCGGGAATGCCGGCCGGAACAGCACTTTCGGGGCGGCCTGGACCGACACCGTGACCCCGGTCGTCGACATCGACCCGTCCACCGGGCAGGTCCTGGCCGTCGATCTCACCGTCGTCCGCAGCCTCGAGCTCACCGCGTCGACCGGCCGCACCCTGATCGGCGGCGACGTGCTCACCGCCGACCTGACCACCCCGGCCGAGACCATCGCCGGACTGGCCGAACGGTCCGACGAGCGGTCCGCCGCCGCCGACCGGGCGCAGGTCTGGGGCTCGGTCATCCCCTCGCTGCTGGCCGTCTTCGCCGTCGTGGTCGCGGGTTTCGCGATCGCCGCCGGGGTGGCCCGGCGCCGGGCCGGGCCGACGGCGCCTACCGGCGCGCCGGTCGAACCCCCGTCGCCCGTCCTCTCCGGCGACCAGGGTCGCTGAGCCCTCCCGAAACCGCTTGCGGCGTCATCTTTCTCGCCGTGCTCCGCGTAGTACCGAACCATCCCAGCAGTCCCGCATCGGCCCTGTCGGCCGGACACCCCATCAGGAGATCCTGTGACCACCCTCCCTCGCACCCGGACCGCCGCGGCCGTCCTGACCTGCGCTGCGGCGCTGGTGCTGACCGCCTGCGGCTCCTCCGGATCCTCGGAGAGCAGCACCTCGGCCACCGCGGCGGCGACCACGTCCGCCGCCGTGAGCTCCGCGACCTCCGCTGCGTCGACCGAAGGCTCGGCCACCGGATCGTCGGCGACCTCGTCGTCCGGCGGTGACGGGGCTGCCCAGGTGGTCACGGTGACCATCACCGACGCCGACGGCTGCGTCGCCGACCCGGACACGGTGGCCGCCGGCCCGGTCACCTTCAACATCAACAACGTCGACGCCCTCGGCGTCACCGAGATGGAACTCGTTGCGGAGCAACGGATCCTGGGCGAGCGGGAGAACCTGACCCCCGGCTTCGACTCCACCTTCTCGGTGCGGATCGACGGCGGTTCGTACGAGATCTTCTGCCCGGGTGCGGCCACCGAGCGCACCCCGTTCACCGTCACCGGCCAGGCGGCCGAGGTGACCGGTGATCTCGCCGACCTGCTGCAGCAGGCAGCCGTCGAGTACGCCGGCTACGTCGACGACCAGGTCGAGTTCCTCATCACCCCGGTCAAGGAACTGCAGAAGGCCATCGCCGACGGCGATCTCGAGGCCGCGCAGCAGGCGTACGCCAAGGCCCGCCCGTTCTACGAGCGGATCGAGCCGGTCGCCGAGTCCTTCCCGGACCTCGACCCGGCCATCGACCTGCGGATCGGTGACGTCGAGGAGGGCACCGAGTGGACCGGGTTCCACCCGATCGAGCAGGCGCTGTTCGAGAAGAAGACCACCGACGGCCTCAACGATCTCGCCGACAAGCTGGTCGCCGACATCGAGGAGCTGCAGAAGCTGACCGGCGAGCTGTCCGCGGCCACCATCGCGGACAACGGCAAGGGCTACCAGCCGTTCGAGATCGCCAACGGCGCTTCGGGTCTGCTCGACGAGGTGCTGCAGTCGAAGATCACCGGTGAGGAGGAGGCCTACTCCAAGATCGACCTGCTCGACTTCGAGGCCAACGTCGAGGGTTCACTGCAGGCCTTCGCCACCCTCGAGCCGGCGCTCGACCAGATCGACCCGACCCTGGTGCCGACCATCTCCACCAAGTTCGACGACCTGATCGCCGTCCTCGACGACTACCGGGACGACTCCGCACTCGGCGGCTGGACCCCGTACACCGATCTGACCGCGGCGGACAAGAAGAAGCTGACCGACGCGCTGCTCGCCGTCCAGGAGCCGCTGAGCCAGATCGCCGCGAAGATCACGCAGTGACATTGCCTCGGCTGCGCGCTCGCTCCTGTCCTTGCCGCTGCGTTCGTGCCTCTCTCCGCGGCTGCGATCCTCACTCGCTGTCGCCTCGGGGACCTTTGCCTCGGGAGTTCTAGGAGAATGAGCAAGTGACCACTCCTGACGAGCCCGGCACCCAGCCGGCACCACCCGCGTCCGGCCCGAGCCGGCGCCGCTTCCTCGGCGGCGCCGCGCTCGGGGCGGCCGGGCTCGTCGGAGGGGCCGCGGCCGGCTACGGCATCAGGGCCACCCAGGACCGGCCGGCGGCCGACACCGACAGCGGTGAGCCGTCGTCGGTGGCCGGTGCGGTCTCCGTCGACAAGGCCGCGGCGCAGGTCGACTTCTACGGCGAGCGCCAGGCCGGCATCACCACGCCGCAGCAGGAGCGGCTGATGTTCGCCTCGCTGGACGTCACCACCACCGATGCCGACGAACTGCAGCGGCTGCTCGGCCGCTGGGCGGCGATGGCCGCCCGCTTCACCCAGGGCAAGCCGGTGAGTGACTCGCCCGGCAAGCCCCTGGCCCCGCCGTTCGACACCGGCGAGGCCGAGGACCTCGGCGCCTATTCGCTGACCGTCACGGTCGGCTTCGGCGCCTCCCTCTTCGACGACCGCTTCGGTCTGGCCGGGAAGCTGCCGGCCGCGTTGAAGCCGCTGGGTACCGTCCCCGGCGACACCACGATGCGGGAGAACTTCACCGGCGGCGACCTGTGCATCCAGGCCTGCGCCGACGACCCGCAGGTCGTCTTCCACGCCGTACGGAACATGGTCCGGGCCGCCCGCGGCACCGCGACCCTGCGCTGGTCCCAGCTCGGGTTCGGGCGCGCCTCGGCGACCGGCGCCGGCCAGACCACCCCGCGCAACCTGATGGGCTTCAAGGACGGCACCAACAACATCCACGCCGACGACACCGCAGCGGTGCAGGAGTTCGTCTGGGTCGGTGACGAGACCGACCAGCAGTGGATGAACGGCGGGTCGTACCTGGTCGCGCGGAAGATCCGGATGGAGATCGAGTCGTGGGACACCGACGACCTCGAGGACCAGGAGAAGATCTTCGGCCGGGAGAAGTCGTCCGGTGCGCCGCTGACCGGCGGTGAGGAGTTCACCGCCATCGACTTCAACCGCACCGGTGACGACGGTGAGCCGGTCATCGACATCAACTCGCATGTCCGGCTGTCGTCCCCCGAGGCCAACGGCGGCGTCCGGCTGCTGCGTCGCGGCTACAACTACACGGACGGCCAGGACCCGGACACGGGCAAGCTCGCCGCCGGCCTCTTCTTCATCTGCTACCAGCGCGACCCGCACGCGCAGTTCAAGGTCGTCCAGGCGCGGCTCGGTTCCACCGACCTGCTGAACGAGTACATCGCGCACATCGGCGGCGGTGTCTGGGCGTGCCCACCCGGTGTGACGGCCGCCGGTGACTGGTTCGGGAAGCGTCTCTTCACAGAGAACAGCTGAGAATCGCCCGTCCGTGTTTCACGAAACCGGACTTGATTACGTAGAGTCGGGATCGGCGCCGGTGACCAGCGCCCGAACGTGGATCGACTCCCTGGTTCCACGTGGTGGTGACATCATCGGCTCGACGGCATCACCCGCTGTGTTGATCGACAGGTCCGTAACGACGTTGCGTCCGGTCGGGTGGTTCACACACGGACGGCCGTCACGTCCGAAGGACAGGGCGGACGAGCGGAGAGTCGATGACGCAGGCGGTGGACGAAAAGTCCAAGGAGATGTTCGCGGATGCGGTGTGCCAACTGCTCCGTGAATCCCGCCGTCGGCAGAAGCTGACACAGGCGCAGGTCGCGGCCCGCACCGGTGGGCTGATCTCCAAGGCCGCACTCGCGAACTACGAGACCGGACACCGGTCGCTGCGGGTCGACGTGCTCTGGGTGATCGCCCGCGCACTGGGTGAGTCCATGGGCAGCCTGATCGCCACCGCCGAGCGCGGCATCGTGCACCGTCCCGATCGCGCCGGCACCGCCCCCGTCACCATCGACCTGGCCATCGTGCGCGCCAGCACCGACGACCGGCTGGCGCCCGTGCGCCGCTGGGTCGAGCTGAAGCAGGACACCAACACCGCTGGTGCGTCCGCCGGGGTGATGGTGCTCGACCAGGGCGCGCTGAACGCCCTGTCGTCGCTGATGGGCGTCACCCCCGCCGAGTGCCGGGTGATCCTCCGGTCCGTCGCCGGCCGCCCGCTCGACGGCGCCCCGGGCGCCCCGATCCCGGCCCAGGAAGTCCCCTTCGGCGCCTGACCGGGCTGGAGCGCGGAACCTGCGCGCGCCGCTGGCTAGACTGACCCGACCCTCCGGGGCAGGCCACCATGGCGCAATTGGTAGCGCACCCGACTTGTAATCGGGCGGTTGTCGGTTCAAGTCCGACTGGTGGCTCCACCCGTCCGCCAACGCTGTGCACGCCCCGCACCTGCGACGATGACCAGGTGAGCGGAAGCAACGACTACGACGCGTTCGCCGAGGCCTATGCGGCCGAGGGGGAGCGGAACATCACCAACGCGTACTACACGATGCCGGCGATGGTCGCGCTGGCCGGCGAGGTCGCCGGCCTGCGGGTGCTGGATGCGGGGTGCGGGGTGGGGCCGCTGATGGCTCTGCTGCGCGAGAAGGGCGCCGAGGTCTCGGGATTCGACGCCAGCGCCGGGATGATCGCGCTCGCGCGCAGGCGTCTCGGCGACGACGTCGACCTGCAGGTCGCAGCGCTGGGTGAGCGGCTGCCGTACTCGGATGCATCGTTCGACGTGGTGGTGTCGGCGCTGGTGCTGCACTACCTGCAGGACTGGGGTCCGGCGCTGGGAGAGTTGCACCGGGTGCTGCGCCCGGGCGGGCGGCTGGTAGTCGCCGTCCAGCATCCGTTCGTCGACTACGCCACTCAGGACCCGCGGCCCGACTACCACGCCACCACCAGCTGGACCGAGGAGTGGACCTTCGGCGGGCAGAGCTACCCGATGACGTTCTGGCGCCGTCCGTTGCACGCCATGACCGATGCCTTCACCGCTGCGGGATTCCGGCTCGTGACCATCGCAGAACCCCAGCCGGATCCGGCGGCGGAAGAGCTGTTCCCGGAGGACTTCCACGACTTCTCGACCAGGATGACCTTCCTCTTCTTCGTGCTCGAGGTCCCGGCCTGACAGGCGCCCGGAACACGAACCGGCCCGCCGGTGCCCTATCGGGCACCGGCGGGCCGTACCGCCACGAGGTCAGCTGACGAGGGCGACCTCCTTCGGGGTCACGTCCAGTTCGACGGTCCCGAGCACCTGGCCGGTCCCCAGATCGACCCGGTGCACGCTGTTGGTCGCCGGCTCGGTGACGTAGGCGATGTCGTCGTCCACGACGAGCGCCGGATGCGCGGTCTGCCACTCGGCCGGCCCGCGCCACGCCTCGATCACCGGGTAGGACTCGGCGAGCTTTCCGGCGGCGACGTCCAGCCGGTGCAGGGCTCCGTCGGTGCCGAGGATCCACGCGTCGTCGTTGCTGTCCCGACCGACGCCGCGCCAGGTGTAGGCCACCCCGTTCGGCAGGTCCAGGACATCGAGACCAGCAGCGGTGTTGGAGGTGTCGGCCAGTGCGAGGTGCGTGAGCTCGACGCCCTCGGCATCGGGGTCGTCCTTGTAATCGACGACGGCGACCGGCGAGTCGTCCGTGACGTAGGCGTTGCCGATCCGGCCGAACTCGTCAGGGCTGTCCAGCTTTGTGAAACTGCCGCCGGAGTAGACCAGCAGTCCGTCCTGGCAGCCGAACACCACGGCCTCGCCTTCCACCACACCTTCGCCGTGGACCGACGGGCACTGCTCGAACCGGCTCACTTCTTTGCCTGCGGCATCGAGAGCCCGCACTCCGGTGCGGGTCTCGCTGTTCCCTAGGGTCGCGAGCAGGGTGCCGTCGGCCAGTTCGACCGCGACCCCGTGGTGGGCCTCGGCCGACTCGACGTCCCGGGTCTCCGGGAGTGCAGCGACGGTCCCTCCGCCGTCCACCAGCGCGTCGGTCGGGAAGAGCTGGATCCGACCGGTGCCGTCGTCGAACAGCGCCGTGGTGCCCGCGTGCCGCACCACGTGGCCGGGTGTGGTTGCAGGAAAGGTCAGGTCGGTCAGCGCCGCTTCACCACCACGCGCGCCGGTGGCGAGCACCCGGAAGCCGCCCTCGGTGGTCACGTAGACGTGCTCGCCGTCGTCGGCGGAGTTCAGCCGGTTGAACCCGTCCAGCGGGAGATCAGCGACGGTGCCGAGAGTGTCGGCGTCCAGCACCAGGATCCCACCGTCGTAGGTGAGGGTGAGCCGGTCGCCTGCGCTCTGCGCCGTGGTGGCTGCGGACGACGGGGACGGCGATGCCGCAGAGGACGACGGTGTCGTATCAGCGGTCGGGACGGCGGTGGAGGATGAGCCTGCCTGCGCGGTGGTGCCGCATCCGCTGAGCAGGGCGAGGACGCCGGCGACGGCCGAAGTTGTGGCCATCAGCGCGCGGCGGTTCGTGGAAGGGTGGTGCATGGTGTCCTTTCGGGGGAGGGATGGTGCCGGGAACAGTTCGGGTGCAGCAGGTCTCAGGACAGGGCGGTGGTGATCCGGTCGGCGTTGACCCGGACCATCTCGAGGTAGGTCGGCGCCTCGCCGTCCGGTGCACTCAGCGACTCGGTGAAGAGCGGGACGACATCGATCTGCAGGCCGGTCTGTTCGGCGACGACCCGGGCCAGCCGGTCCGGTTGCGAGGAGTCGGCGAAGACGGCCGGGACGCCTGCGGACCTGATCGCCTGGGCGAGATCCTGGAGGTCGGCCGCGCTCGGTGCAGCCAGGGTGGCGCCGCCGGGGATGATCGCGCCCACCAGCCGGAAGTCGTAGCGCTCCGCGAGGTATCCGAAGACGTGGTGGTTGGTCACCAGGGCGCGCCGTGCAGCGGGGATGTCGGCGAACCGCAGAGCGACCTGCTGATCGAGACCGACCAGTTCCTCGCGGTAGTCGGCGGTCACCGATGCCAACTGCGCGGTGTCGATCCCGTCGAGGCCGGCCAGCTCGGCGGACAGCGCGTCCACCACGGCCACCATCCGGGTCGGGTCGGTCCAGAAGTGCGGGTCCGGGCCGGAGGCGTCCTCGGACGTGTACTGCAGCACGTCGATGTGCTCGCCCGCGACGAACCGTGCCACCCCGTCGTCCACCGCACGGTCCAGGTGCTGCTGGAGGCCTTCCTCCAGGCCGAGCCCGTTGGACACCAACAGCTCCGCGGTGCGCATCTGCTGGGCCTGCTGTGCGGACACCCCGGTGGAGTGCGGGTCCGCTCCCGGCGTCATCAGGGTGATGACCTCGGCCTGGTCACCGACCAGGTGGCGGGTGACGTCGCCCAGGACCGTGGTGGTCACCACCACGACCGGGCGTCCCGATCCTGTGGAGCTCGCGGATCCACATCCGACAAGAGCCAGCAGGCCCGCGAGGGCCGCGACGACAGGCCGCTTCACAGTCCGACCTCGGCCACGTGCACCGCGCCGGCGACGTCGAGAGTTCTTGCGATCCGTGCGGCGTCGCGGTAGTCGATCTCCAGGACGCCGGTGGTGGAGCGGATGTAGGCGCGGTCGGCATCGACCGTGAGGCGCAGTGTGGCATCGACCGGCCCGGCGGTGACGGATGTCCGCCCCAGCTCGGTGCCGGTGCTGTCCCACACCGCCACGGTGCCGTCCTTCATGACGCCGACGACGTGGCCGGCGCTGTCGTCGATCGCGCTGACCAGGAGCGGGGTCTCCTTGGTGGGAACGAGCTGCCAGCTCCGCTCCCGGGTGTCGAGCAGCCAGATCCCGGCGTCGGGTGCCACCGCGGCCACTGTGGGGCGACCGGACCGGCCCGCGAAGTCCGTTGCGCGGACGGAGCGTGCGGTGCCGGTCGGGTAGGGGATCGACTCGATCACCGCGGTGCCCTCGGTCACCGGAACCAGCAGGGCTCCCTCGGCACACCCCGCGACGACGCCGACCCTGGTGACGATGCCGCCGTGCGGATCGCCGCAGGGCGAGGAGGTCTCGATCGTTCCGTCCGCCCGCAGCACGTGGAGTTCGTCGTCGGCGGTGACCACCCAGCGATCCGCGTCGAGCGGAGCGACCATGCCGTCGGGGTCGGCGGCAGCCGTTGCCAGCACTGTGATCTCGCCCTGGCCCAGCCGGTCACGATCCAGCAGTACAGCGTCGCCACCGGCCGCGACGGCGGTCCGGTTCTCCGTCGAGTGGATCGTCGGCGTACCGGTCAGGTCCAGCTCCCCGGTGATCCGCGGCGTCGACCGGTAGTAGTGCACGTGGTCCCCGTGATCGGTGGTCCAGAGCCCGGAGTCGATGACGGCGGTCGGACCGCCGGTACGGGCTGCCAGCACGAACCGGCCGTCGTCGGCGATCCCGTCGACCGGACCGATCGCACCGAGCGTCGTGACATCCTCGGTGGCGAGGTCGACGAGAGTGACTGCGCCGGCACCTGAGATGCCCAGCAGCGAGCGTTGCTGGTCCTGCACCTCGGAGGCGCCGGCGACAAAGCCGTGGTCGTCACCGGTCCCGACCGGCGATGCGTCGTCGACCGTCGCTCCGCACCCGGCGACAGCAACACCCAGCAGGACAGCGGCGGCGAGTCGCTTCATGCCGACACCCCGACAGGAGCGGTAGGGACGCGCAGGCGATCGCGCACACCGCGCAGTGCCAGTGCTCCGAGGAACAGCAGCGTCGCGACGATCGCCACGGAGGCACCGGCCGCGGTGCCCGCGTGCCAGGACAGCAGCAGTCCGCAGCACACCGACAGGCTTCCGAGAACCGCTGCACCGAGCATGATCCGGGCGACGCTCCGGGCCCACAACAGTGCCGCAGCCGGCGGGGCCACCAGCAGTGCCACCACCAGCAACGTGCCGACGGCCCGGTAGGAGGCCACTACGGCGATGGTGATGAGGGCGGTCATACCGAACCGTGCGGTACGGGTGCCGAGGCCGAGGGTGGAGGCGAGGCGATCGTCGAAGGTCGCTGCCACGAAAGGACGGCGCAACACTGCGGCGAGCGCAGCGACCACCATGAGACCCACTGCCAGCAGGGCGATGTCAGCGGTGCCGATGGCGAGGATGTCGCCGAAAAGGATGGCGGTGAGATCGGTGGCGAACGAACGCGAGCCGGAGACGAGCACCACGCCGAGCGCCAGCATCCCGACGAACACCACGCCGATCGCGGTGTCGTCGGACAGCCGCCCGCGCCGGCCGAGCCAACTGATCCCGGCACTCATCGCCGTCGCGCTCGCGGCGGCGCCCAGTACCGGTGAGGCGCCGACCAGTGCCGCGGCCGCCACCCCCGGCAGCATGCCGTGGCCGATCGCCTCGCCGAGAAAGGCGTTGCCGCGCAGCACCACCCAGGTTCCGGCGACCGCGCAGATCGTCGCGGCGAGGACGCCGCCGAGGAGGGCGCGGAGGAAGAAGTCCGCGCCGAGCGGCTCGAGGAGGAAGGGCACGGCAGGAACCTAAATGAGAACGGCTATCGTTAGCAAACCGGGCTGTGGTCCGGCCGTGGCACCGGTGTCGATGTCGTCGTAGCGGGAGGACAAACGTTCCGTTGGTGGAAGAGGAGTGGGATCCAGGGTGAGAAGTTCGGTCGGGCAGGGCATCCGGCTGTCCGGAGTGACAGTGGTGCTGGGGTCGGTGGTGGCGCTCGACACCGTCGATCTGGAGTTGTCGGGCGGGGAGGTGGCGGCGATCGTCGGTGCCAACGGGTCCGGCAAGTCCACCCTGCTCGGCGTGCTGGGTGGCCTGGTCCGGCCGCGATCCGGGGTCGTCCATCGGCCGCCCGGCAGACCGGCGCTGGTGTCGCAGGAGTCCGAGGGGTATCGGCGGTTGCCGATCACGGTCCGACAGACGGTGACGATGGGCCGATGGGCCGAGCGGGGTCGGCTCGGCCGGATCCGCGCCTCCGACCGCGCGATCGTCCAGGGCGCGCTGGAACGCTGCGGACTCGATCAGCTGGCCGATCGCCGACTCGGCGAACTCTCCGGCGGGCAGCGTCAACGGGTGCTGGTCGCCCGGGCACTCGCCCAGCAGTCCGGAGTGATCCTGCTCGACGAACCGACGGCGGCGGCGGACTCCGCCTCCACCGATCTGATCCATCGGCTGTTGCGCGCGGCTGCCGATGCCGGGTGCCTGGTGGTGATCTCTTCACACGATCCCGCGGTCCACGGGATCGCCGATCGGACGGTCGTGCTCGACTACGGTCGCGTGACGACCGAGACGCCACGGAAATGCGGGACAGCTCGACCGGCTGGTGCCGTCCCTCCGATCAACACCGAGCCGCCGACCGCTGCGGTACCTACGATCGGCCCCGAAGCACCCTCCGACGCCCGGCTGACACACGCCGCCGGCACGCACGAGGAGTTCGGCCCGAATACCGACGCCGGCGCGACCGAGCCCGGTCCGCCGGAAGCGCCGACGGTCAGTCGACCGGCAGCAGCGCCCCGCTGAAGGTCCGGTGGAACCGGCAACCGAGGAGGCAGCGCAAACGCCGGCCCTCGACCCGGCGGGCGAACTCGTCGCCGGACCTCCGCACCATGTGTGTGTCCTGCAGCAGCTGCCCACCGCAGCTCGGACAGCTCCGCCCGGAGTCCACCCATGTCACCGTCATGCACCTCGCCCAGCTCGTCCTCCCGGAGGTCTGCTCCCGTCCGAGACCACCAATCTGTCCGGTCCGTCACACGAAGACCAGTTCTGCGCAGGAGTTGTCACCGAGGTGTCGCTGGATGTTCATGCCGGCGCATCGAGGGAGGTTAGGGTTGTGCCATGGCACTGCGCTCCTACCGGGTCACCGTCGAACTCACCGTCCTCGTCGATGACGAGGAGATCGCCGCCCGTGCGGCGGCCGAGCTCGGAGTGCTCGCGCACGGCGGCCGCACCGCGCCCGACGGCACTGCCCCGGCGCGGGCCATCGAGGTGGACCCGCAGGAGGCCGTCGAGCTCATGGTGTGCCGCGCGATGAGTGCACCGCTGCGCCGCGAGGTCCCGGAGATCGTCTCCTCGACCGCGCGCAGCGTGGCAGCCGCGCCGGCCGCAGCCGGTCGCTGACACCAGCAGCGGTCTTCCGGCGCCGACCCCCTGGGGCCGGCTGCCGGTCAGCGGCGCTGACCTGGCCGTTCAGCCCGCGGGCGGATGCTCGCCCAGGCAGAACAGGTTGCCCTCCGGATCGGTGAGCGTGGTCCACTGGATCCACGGCACCTCGTCGAGCACGTCCCACTTGCGTTCCGCCCCGAGCCCGACGATCCGCTGCACCTCGGATTCCCGCGTGCCCCAGGGCACGGTCAGGTCGAGATGGTGGATCTGTCGCTCCGGTCTGCCCTCGCCCAACGGCTGGAAGAACATCGGCAGCCCGCCAGGGGCGTCGCTGTTCAGGATCATGCAGCCCTCCGGGCCGGGGCTCAGCACGCCGCCCACGGCGCCCGCCCAGAATTCCGCCAGGCGGACCGGATCGGCCGCCTCCATGTTCATCGCCGCCAGCGTGACCTTCGGTGTGGTGTCCATGACGGGACGGTAGCGACCGGCACCGACAGCCGCAGGATCAGCGGCGTCCCCGCCACTGCGGCAGGTCGCGGTCCAGCCGCTCGGCGCGTTCCTGCGGGAGCAACTGGTTCTTCAGGTCCGAGCGCTGGTTGGAGAGCCAGTAGCCGAGACGACGTTCCTCCGGCGCGAGGGTCTGGGTCTGGCGGGGCAGATGTCCGTGCTCGGCGACGAACTCGACGACACTCTGCAACCGACGGGCCCAGGTCTCGTCGTCCGGGCGGAACCCCTGGCGGCGCGGCTCTTCGTTCACACCGTGTGACTACCGCCGTCACGGTGTCTTGAATCCTGCGCGTTGCGGAATCCCCCGATGGTTGGTGGGAGGTCCTCGGAGCGAACCCGGGGTGAACGGTCGAACCTCGCAGCGGATCGCGAAAGCGACACTTCGCCGTCACCCGGTCCCCGCTCCCGCGCGCCCGATCGATGCAGCTGCATACTCCGATCGGGCGGGCCGAACGTTCCCGAACGCCGGATCAGCCGTGACCGAAGCGCAGCACCGTCGAGTACCGTCGCTCCTCGCCGTCCCCGAGCCAGATCATCGCACCGTCGTCGCGGGCCGCCTGGTCGCCGGCGGCATGGTGGGTCGCCGGTTCCAGACCCACCGCGTACGCGCCCTCGCGCAGGTGCAGCCATTGGAAGAAGCAGGGCAGCTGTGCGGGATCGACATCCACGTGGAAGGACAGGCCCAACCGGTCGTTCACGATCCCGGCCCGCACCCGCCCGTCGGCGTCCGGCCGCAACTCGTGTTCGTAGACCTGCTCGAGCGCGCCGGGCACCGGTGCGGACAGAACACGGTGGTCGAGTCCCTGCTCACGGACACTGTCGGTCTCCCACAGGGTGCGTGCCACCGCCGCGTCCAGGCGGCTGCCCTCGTCCACCAGCGGCCAGCCGACGTTGACGTGGTAGAGGAACATGTGGGGCGTCGGATCGAAACCGCGGTTCACCACCCGGTCGGTCATCCGGATGTCCGAGCCGTCCAGGTCCACCTCGTAACGGCGGTGCAGCACCAGGTGCTCGCCGAACACGGCGGCCTGCACGATCTCCGCCTCCGCCCAGAGCACGCAGCCGGTGTCCGTCCAGTCCTGCCCGTAACCGATCAGCCGGGCCGGGATCCGGGCGATGCGGCCGTGGATCGGGTGTCGCACGGTGGGCCGTGCCGGGTAGCGGTACTGGGATGCGTCCACCGTCTGCGCGGACATGATGTGGTCGAGGCCGCCGGTCACCAGCAGCCCGTTCATCCCGCGCAACGGCATCAGCGCGTCGTCATCGGTGTCGGCGAATCGGGGATCGACGACGCCGGTCGGGGACTGCCATCCGATGCTGCATCCGTCGAACTCGGCCGCCCCGATGTCGAAGGCGCGGTCGATGAGCACCTCGAACCGCAGACCCGCCGCCGTCCGGAACTCGAGGACGCGGACACCACGCTCCGAGCCGTCGTCCAGCACCACGGCACGCACCCCGCCGGCCGCGGCCGTCGATCCTGCCCGGCGGCGCAGCTCGCGCCGGTCCAGGTCCTGTCCGTGCAGCAGCATGCCGTCGGATCCGTTCTGCTCGTACGCGCGCCGACCGGGTGCCGCCGCGCCGCCGGTGCATTGTGACGGCAGGCCGTGTCCGGGCGCCGTCGAGGGTCTCGCGGATCACCCGGATCGAACCGGCTGCTCTCCTAGAGTGTCCTGGTGCCCGCGACCTCCCGACCTCTGCCGGCCGGGCGGCCGGGCGGTCGGCCGGGCGGGGCGCGGGCCGTGGGGGAGCGTGCCCTGACGATCCTGGACCGTTGGACCGCGCCACCGCGGACCCCGGGGTCGGGTCGCTCCGACCTCACCTCGTTCCCGCCGATCCGGTCGCACCCGCTGGAACGGGTGCTGCTGCGCCTCGTCCCGCTGATGGTCTACGCGGCGGGCCAACTGCTCACCCTGGCGATGGTCGGTTGGGTCGCCGACCAGCGTGGTCGGCCGGTCCGGGAGACCCTGCTCAGCTGGGACGCCCAGCACTTCGTCGAACTGGCCGAGCAGGGCTACACCTGGGGAACGGGCAAGGAGGTCATCAACTCACCGGCCTTCTTCCCCGGGATGCCCGGGCTGATCCGGCTGGTCAACGCGATCACCGACTGGTCCTACGAGACCAGCGGGTACGTGGTCAGCGGGCTCGCCGCGATCGCCTTCGTCTACGGGCTGATGTGGCTCTCCCGCTACCTGGTCGGTGGCGGGCCGACGACCGGACTGGTGTTGGTCGCACTGGTCGCCATCAGCCCGATCTCCATCGCGCTGCTGATGATCTACACCGAGGCGTTGTTCTGCGCCCTCGCCGTGTGGGGCCTGATCAGCGTGCTCGAACGGCGCTGGATCACCGCCGGGATCTTCGCCCTGGCCGCGGGACTCGTCCGGCCGACCGGTGCGGCGCTGGCCGGCATGGTGATCCTGATGGCGGTCATCGCGTTCGTCCGCGGCCCGCGCAGCTGGCGGATGGTGGTCGGGGCGTTGCTGGCCCCGCTCGGACTCGTCGGGTACATCGCCTACGTCGGCTGGCGGATCGGCAGCTGGAACGCCTGGTTCGTCGCGCAGACCAACGGCTGGAACACCAACTTCGACTGGGGTGCCGCGACCTGGCGCTTCATCAAGAGCGCGCTCATCACCGCGCCGGCCGTGCTGGACCTGGTGGTGGTGGCGACCGTCGCCGCGTCGCTGGTGCTGCTCGTCCTGCTGCTCGTGCAGCAGCGCAACCTGCTGCTCGGCGGGTACGCCGGGCTCGTCATCGCCAGCAACATCGGCTCCGACGGCATCATGAACTCCAAGGTCCGGTTGATGATCCCGGCCTTCACCCTGATGATCCCCGTCGCCGTCTGGCTCGCCCGCCAGCGCCCCCTCGTCATCGCACTGATCCTCGGCCCCTACCTGCTCCTCGGAACCTGGTACAGCGCCTACGGTTTGGTCATCTACGGCTACGCGATTTAGTTGGTGAGCCGGGGCTCACGGGCCGTTCGTCCTGTGAGGGATCGCGGGAGCTGTGCTTCTCGCTCGTTCCTCGCTGCGATGCTCGCTCCCTCGATCCCGGACGAACGGCCAGGGGTCACCTCGATCCCGGACGAACGGCCGGTGGTCACCAGGGTCCCGGACGAACCGCGGGGGTGCCGCTAACGCGACGAGCGACCGGCCCCGGGGAGGGAACGGTCGCTCGTCGGGCAGTTCGGATCAGGCGTGCTGGGGCTGCTTGTGACGCAGGCCGCGGAGGAGCATGGCCGCCTGGCGGGTGTCGAGGTTGGGCAGGTAGGCGCGGCCGATGGCCAGGGAGATCATGGCCAGGTCCATCGGGCCGGCGTAGACCAGGTAGACCGGGCGGAACTCCGGGTGGAACTTCGCCTTGAAGGACATCAGCGAACGGAAGCCGTAGGTCGGCTCCAGCAGGGTGGACATGGTGTCCAGGGTGCGGTCGAGAACGGTGCGCCGGCCGGTGATCTGGGTGCGGCGGGCGAGCGGCGCGACGGACAGGCTGACGCTTTCGTAGCCCTCCGCCTGGAACGCCATGGCGCTCTCGGCGATCAGGAAGTCCATCACCGGGCGGAACCCGCCGGGGGAGCGGCGCATGAGATCGAGGGTCCAGCCGACGACCTCGCCGTCACGGTGCACCGGCAGCCAGGTGGTGATGCCGTGCACCACACCGTCGGCGTCCAGCGCCACGTGCGTCCGGATCTCCGGGTCCAGCGCATGACTGACAGTACCCAGGGTGAAACCCATTTCCGGCAGCGCCTTCTGGGACACCCACTCGCCGGAGATCCGCTCGATCTGTGACCGCAGCTCGTCCGGGAACTCGGTGAGCCGGCCCATCTCCATCCGCACGCCGTCACGCTTCGCGTGGTTGCGCGCGGTCCGGATGTCCTGCCAGGACTTGCCCTTGAACTCCAGGCCCCGCAGGTCCATCACGGTGTCCTCGCCGATCTGCGTCGACCGCAGACCCTCGGCGGCCCGGACCAACGCGGGCGTCGCGGCGAACCAGCACGGCGTCCAGCCGGCGTAGGCGCAGAACTGGCGGAAATCGCGCACTGCGGCGGGGAAGTCGGCCTCGCGGCCGACCGGGTCGCCGATGGCGATGGCCACCGTACCGACCACGCAGTAGGAGATGGCGGTCTGCCCGTCGCGGCTGGTCCAGGTGGTGAACGCCGGCCAGGTCCGCATCCAGCCCAGCGACCCGCCGCCGTACTGGCGGATCAGCGCGCCGATGACCTCGCGGGGCCGGGCATCCGGACCGCGGTCCGCGTACAGCCACGGCACCAGAAGGCCGATCAGCGTCAGCGCCCAGGCGATCTCGGCCGCACCGAGCAGTGCGCGGGTGGCGCCGTTGGTCGGCCGCAGCGGTCCGGAGCCGAAGGTGAAGCGGGACATGGTCTCCCGCAGCGAGTCCAGCATGTCGGGGGCCGGCGACAGGTGCGCGCGCAGCAGGAACAGCATGGTCATCCAGACCACCCCGAAGGTGACCACCGCGGCGGCACCCCGGACGATCCAGCGCTTGGCGAAACCGTTGGGGGTGCGCCACTTCCAGGCGTTCCGGTAGACGAGCAGCAGCAGCAGGACGGCGCCGGCGGACAGCACGTCCGGGATCCGGACCGGTCCACGCAGGTTGACCAGCGAGTTGACCAGGATGATCGCGGTGCCCGCGGTGGCCAGCCACCAGGCGGCGGCGCGGCCACGGCGCAGTCCGTCGGCGACCAGCAGGGCCACCACCAGCTCGCCGATCATCAGCGCCATGCCGTGCAGCGGGGCGTGCGTCGGGACGCCGGCGCCGAACAGGCCGCCGATCCCCGGGTACATCGTCTCGATCAGGTTGGCCAGGGCGACCGCGGTCAGCACCAGGGCGACGAAGGCGCGGACCTGCAGCGCCACCGGACGCCCGGCGGTCGGGCGCTCCAGACGACGGCCGATCAAGGCCGGGCCGGCCAGCACACCGGCGGTGAAGGCGAGCAGGTGCGAGAGGTCCCACAGCAGTCCGGACTTCAGCAGCAGCACGATCAGGAAGGCGGCCGCGGCGACGCGGACCCGGCGGCGCCACTCCGGGGTCAGGAAGGCGGTGGCCGCACCGGCGACGCCGAGCGCACCGGCGGTCAGGCCGAGGTCGACCTGCTGGGCAGCGGCGACGGCCCACGGCCAGGACGAATCGGCGACCGGGAGCAGCAGCGCGGCGGCGCCGACGGTGCCGATCAGCTGGGTGCCGATCAGTGCGACGGCGGCGCGCAGGTGACCGGCGCGGCGCTCGAAGGCGCCCAGGCCGACGACCAGGACCACCGCCAGCAGCAGGTAGTGCTCGGGCCGCGGCTCCAGGAACGCCCCGGTGAGGAAGGTCCACCAGTGGCCGTCCTGCAGGGCCGGGGTGCCGTAGGAATGGGCGAGCAGGGTGCCGGTCTCGGCGGGCAGCGGTCGCCACAGGGTGGTGGTGAGGCCGCCGGCGACCAGCAGCAGGGCCAGGGCCGCAAGGGTGACCGGGATGCGGCGAGCGCCGCGTCCGGTGATCCCCGCGACCAGCGCGATCCGGGTGCGTGCGACGGCGAACCGTGAGGGTCCGGCCGGCGGCGCGGTCACGGGTGCAGCAGGATCCGGCGTCTCCAGGACACCGGTCGTGCTCAGCGGGCGTGACATCGTGCTTCTCCTGTGGTCGGGGCGCCGCGGCCTGCGGCTCCGTTCGGTGGCCCAGGTAGGACGCAGCATGCGGCCTTCCTGATCCATCTCCAGCACACTTTTCGGACGGACAGCCCGAAAGGGCCCGGAAACCACACTCCGGGGGTGGTGCTGGCCCCACCTCTGTCCGTTCGATGTCTGGACGTGCGAAAACTCCCGTGATCACGGGAGTCGGAGGGTTCGAAGATCGTTTTCGCCCGGTCGGGAACGCGCCGTCACCGGCGGTGATCCGCGGTCGGGTCCGTCCACTGTCCTGTCACTCCGGGGAGTGGCGCCGGGGTCGGGCGGGTGCTGCGGGGCGTGACGGTCACCGGCAGTGCCGGGCTGGCTGCGGTGCGGCAACCGGATCGGGCGAGGGATCTGGGACAGTGGGCCGGTGCCCGCAGCCCTCCGGATCGCCGTTCTGGGTCCGGTCGAGGTGACCCTCGCCGGCAGCCCCACGACGGTGGCCGGCACCCGGCTGCGGCGGCTGCTGCTCCGGTTGGCCGTCGACCCGGGCGCGGTGGTCGGCGCGGGCGAGCTCACCGACGCGGTCTGGCCCGAGGACCGTCCGGCCGATGCCGGCAACGCACTCCAGACACTGGTGTCGCGGCTCCGCCGGGCGTTCGGCGACACCGGCGCGGTGCTGCAGCTTTCCGGGGGCTATCGGCTCGACCTCGATCCGGAGGACGTCGACGCGGTCCGGTTCGGCCGGCTGGCCGTCGCCGGTCATGCCGCGCTGGTCTCCGGCGACCCGTCCGGCGCGGCCGAGGCGTTGCGGGAGGCCGACCGGCTGTGGCGGGGCGAGCCGTACCTCGACGCTGCCGGGTCCGACTTCGCCGAGCGTGCGGTGGCCAGGTTGGTGGACGTCCGGCTGGACGCGCTCGCCGACCTCTTCCAGGCCGAGCTCGAGCTCGACCGGGCCGCGGAGATCGTGGGGCGCCTCGAGGCGGTCGCCGCCGACGAACTGCTGCGGGAGCGGTTCACCGCACTGCTGATGTCGGCGCTGGCCGCCCTCGGCCGGACCGCCGAGGCCCTGGCCGCCTACGAGCGGCTGCGTCGGCACCTGGCCGACGAACTCGGCGTCGACCCCGGGCCGGAGGTGCAGGCCCGGCACCTGGCGTTGCTCCGCGGGGAGCCGACGCCGGACCAGCGGCGTGGACCCGCCACGAACCTGCGGTCGGAGTTCACCAGCTTCCTGGGCCGCGAGGCGGAGCTGGAGCGGGTGTCGTCGCTGATCGCCGAGCACCGGCTGACCACGATCGTCGGCCCGGGTGGTGCCGGCAAGACCCGGCTCGCCGGCCAGGCGGCGCTTCCCCTGGCCGATCGACTGCGCAGCGGTGTGTGGATGGTCGAGCTGGCGCCGGTCGGCGAGGCCGAGGGTGTTCCGGTGGCCGTGCTCGACGCGCTCGGCGCCCGCGCCGCCCGCCTGATGGAACCGGTGAATCGTGACATCCCGCAACGGGATTCGCGGCAGCGGCTGCTCACCCAGCTGCACGACGCCGACTGCCTGCTGGTCATGGACAACTGCGAGCATCTGCTGGAACCGGCCGCCCAACTGATCGCCGAGATCCTCGCCCGCTGTCCCGGGGTGCGGGTGCTCGCCACCAGCCGGGAGCCGCTGGGCATCGTCGGCGAAGCACTGTGTGTCGTGCCGCCGCTCGCGCTTCCGGCCGAGGGGGCCGACGTGGCGTCCGCGTTGGGGTCGCCGGCGGTGCAGCTGCTCGTCGAGCGTGCGTCGGCGGTGAGTGCGGACTTCGCGGTCGACGACGCGACTGTCGCCGACATCGTCCGTGTCGTCAGGCGTCTCGACGGCATGCCACTGGCGATCGAGCTCGCCGCGGCCCGGCTCCGGCTGCTGCCGATCTCCGAGATCGCCGTCCGGCTGGGTGACCGGTTCCGGCTGCTGAGCGGTGGGAACCGCGCTGCCCTGCCGCGGCACCGGACCCTGCGGGCGGTGGTGGAGTGGAGTTGGGACCTGCTCGGCGACGACGAGCGGTTGCTCGCGGAACGGCTCGCGGTGTTCCCGGCGGGTGCGACACCTCCTGCCGCGGCGGAGGTCTGCGGCCGGGACGGGCTGGACCCGGCCGACGTGCCCGACCTGCTGCTGGCGCTGGCCGACAAGTCGCTGCTGCAGCCGTCCGGCCCCGGCGTGCGCTACCGGATGCTGGAGACGATCCGCGAGTACGGCGTCGAGCAACTGGTGCTGCGCGGTGAGGTGACCGAGGTGCGCGACGCGCACGCGCGGTACTTCCGGGAGTTGGTCGCCGAGCAGGACCCGTTGCTGCGCACCGCGGATCAGCTCCCGGCGCTGGCCACCTTCGCCGCCGAACGGGAGAACATCCTGGTCGCGCTGCGGCATCTCGGCGACTCCGGTGCGGTGTCCGAAATGCTGGACATGGTCCTCGGCCTGTTCTGGTACTGGACGCTGATCGGCTCGCACTCCGAGGCCGCGGTCTGGGCCGATTTCGTGCTGGACGCCACCACCGGCTCCCACGACCCGCGGCGGGT
Organism: Nakamurella alba; assembly: GCF_009707545.1. NCBI lineage: Bacteria > Bacillati > Actinomycetota > Actinomycetes > Nakamurellales > Nakamurellaceae > Nakamurella > Nakamurella alba. The sequence continues at coordinate 467,703 of NZ_WLYK01000008.1, forward strand.
GCTGCTCGAGGCCGGCCGGGTGGTCACCATGGTCGCGGGTGGTGCGGATCCGGATCCGGACGTGAACGGACCGGCCCGGGGCTGGCAGATCTGGCAGCCGAAGCTGGTCGAGGTGGTGGACAAGCTGGTCGAGGTCGGGTCGGACTGGGACCACCCGATGGCACAGCTGATGACCCCGGTCCTGGCCTACTTCGCCGGCGACGAGGACCGCGGGAAGGTGTTGGCGGACAAGGTTCTCGCCGACGGGGACCTCTGGGTGCGGTCCGCGTTGCTGACCATGCGGGCCGGTTTCGCCGAGAACTACGGCGCCATCGACGACATGCTGGCCGACGCGCAGGCCGGGTACGAGGGGTTCGTGCAGATCGGCGACCGATGGGGGATGGCCAGCGCGCTGTCGACCCGCGGGGTCGCCCATCTGATGGAGGGCGACCACGAGCGAGCCGCCGCCGACCTGCACCTGGCGCTGGAGTACCAGCAGATGATCGGTGCCACCGACGACGACCTGATGCTGCGCATGCGGATCGCCGACCTGCGCTGGCGGGCAGGGGATCTCGACGGTGCGCTGGAGGAGATCCGGGCGGCGCGGGCGCTGCGCGACGGGCAGCCCGCCTACGTCGAGCGCATGTGGTTCCTCGAGGCGACCGAGGCCTCCCTGGTGCTCGCTTCGGGCCGGGTCGACGAGGCGGTCGCGCTGATGACCCGGCTGCGCGCCGCCATCGCCGGACAGGGTCGTGACCACCCGATGTACGGCCATATGGCGGCGATCCTCGGCGCCACCGCCGCCACCATCTCCGCCGCGGCCGGCGACCTCGACACCGCGTCGGCCGACCTGCGTCTCGCCTATCGGGAGGGCGTGCCGACCCACGACCAGCCGGTCATCGCCGCCGTGGGTGTCGCCATCGCCGGCTACTTCCTTGCCCTCGGTGACGCCTCCCGTTCCGCGCGGGCGCTCGGGGCTTCCGCCCGGATCCGGGGGAGTGACAATGCCGGTGACCCAGCTGTTGTCGATGTCCGGACCCGACTCCTCGCCGTCCTTGCCTCCGACGTCTTCGACCGTCTCTACGCCGACGGCAAGTCCCTCGACCTCCCCGCCGCCATCGCCCTCCTCGACCCCTCCGCCTGACTTCTGCTGCGGCGGGGGACCAACCGGGAGGAGTGGGGTCTGCGAGGCGCCGTCCTTCTACTTGGGGCCGTTTGCCGACACTGGTTGTCGGTGAACGGACCGGGAGGGACAGGCAGGGAGGGAGTGGGGGTCTGCGAGGCGCCGTCTCTCCGTTCGGGCCGTCTGCCGACACTGGTTGTCGGTGAACGGACCGGGAGCGGCTGGCCTTGGGGTCTGGGCGGTTCGGTCGGCGCCGTCTCGATGTTCGGGCCGTTTGCCGACAGTGGTTGTCGGTGAACGGACCGGGAGGGCGGCGGCAGTCGGAGAGATGTCGCTCAGGATCACCTGACCGAAGAACGCAGTACCGCTGTACTGATCTCGGCGACGACCTGCTCGGGGCTGCGAGTCAGTTGGTACCAGGTGTACCGAAGGACCGTCCAGCCGGCCACCATGAAGGCGTTCTGTCGCCACCTGTCCTTCTCGAAGCGCTCAGGATCCGAATGGAAGGCCCATCCGTCGATCTCGATTGCCACGCGTTGGCGGAGGAATGCCAGGTCAGGCAGGTAGGTGGCGTTCGCCAATCGCACCTCCGGGTTGATCTGCCACCCGGTGATACCTGCGGCTCGGAGGAGCCGGTGACAGATCCGCTCCGACTCCGCATGGGCGCCGTCCGCGGCTGTCGCGAGCAGACGTGTGGCGGCCGGGCTGCCACGGCGGCGACCCCACTCGTCGTGGGCGGCCGCCACCAGGTCGAGGGGAAGACCGCGCAGCAGCGCACGATCGAACATCTCCACCCCTTGTTCGCCCATCTCGACGGCACCGTCCAGCGCGGCGATGGTCTTGGGCACGACGGCGATCCCCTTGACGCGCACGACGTCCTTGATCGGGTAGTCGCGTCGGACCACCGCGATTCCGTCCTGTGCCCGGAGATGGCGGTTCCGCGGAATGATCAGCGTGATCATCGGGGGTTCGAGATCCGTGCAGCCCCACCACCAGGCTGCTGCCCATCCCGAGATCGCCGAGGGCGAGCCGGCCCAGAGTGCCGTGGCCCGGATCGCTGACCTCATGCTCGGTTCGACGACGGCCGACCGGTAGACGGACGGACGAACCTGTACCCAAGTGCCGACCCGCACGCGGTAGTCGATCTGGCGCTCCGTCATCCCGCAACGCACTGCCTGGGCACGCCCGATCAGCCCGTCCTGTGTGCGCATCACGTTGTGCGCTGCTTGTTCCCCCATGAGGGCAGCATTGCCGACTCCGGGCCTCACCCCGCGAAGCTGTCCACATTGCCGAGGTCAGCTCCACTTCCGCAACGGTGGACTTCGAAGACCACGGTCGAGCGGCGCGGCGGACCCAGCATTCTGCACGCCGAGCTCCACACGGGTGTGCGACCCGAAGAGAATGCGCCCCCGAACAACCGAGCCGTCGACGTCGGCCGTGCGGCACCACTTGTTCGTGGGCCGGATGCCGACAGTGGTTGTAGGTAGTCGGCCCGACGGTGAGATCGCCTGTCCGGCAGTCGTTCAGGGGTGGGTAGTCAGTGGTTCTGGCCGGGGGTCCCGAGCTGTCGTGGGCCGGATGCCGACAGTGGGTGTAGGTAGTCGGCCCGGTGGTGAGATCTCCTGTGCGGCTGTCGTTCAGGGGTGGGTAGCCGGTGGTTCTGGCCGGGGGTCCCGAGCTGTCGTGGGCCGGATGCCGACAGTGGTTGAGGGTAGTCGGCCCGGTGGTGAGATCTCCTGTGCGGCTGTCGTTCAGGGGTGGGTAGCCGGTGGTTCTGGGAGCGGCGCCTGGCTCTCGTGGGCCGGATGCCGACAGTGGCTGTAGGCACACGGCCCGGCAGTAGGTCTTGTGCTCAGTCCCACGCCGCGGCCGACGATCTCGGCCGCCACAACCGCCCCGCCACGCCGCACCGACCCACCCCGCCCACCCCACCGCCACCCACCCGCGCCCGAACGCCGAACGGGCCGAACCCGGCAGAGGGTCGGCCCGTCGGCAGAAGGAGAAGGAGTCAGGCCCGACGGCGGTAGCCGCGGAGGGCGAGGGGGACGAAGACGACGAGGAGGACGGCCATCCAGCCGAGGGTCCACCAGAGGTTCTCGGCGACCGGGCCGCCGACCATCAGGCCGCGGACGGTGGAGACGAGGTGGGAGATGGGGTTGACGTTGACGAATGCCTGCAGCCAGCCGGGCATGGTGTCGGTCTGGACGAAGGTGTTGGAGCCGAAGGAGAGCGGCAGCACCAGCAGGAACATGATGCCCTGCACGGCGCCGGCGGTCCGGGCGATCATGCCGACGAACACCGAGATCCAGCAGAAGCAGAGGGCGAAGGCGATGGACAGGCCGACCGCGGCGACCGCTGCGAGGAAAGATGTCTCGACGCGGAAGCCCATCAGGTAGCCGACGCCCAGGGTGATCACGCAGAGGATCAGGTAGCGGGCGAAGTCGGCGACCACCGCGCCGACCAGCGGCGCGGACCGGGCGATGGGCAGCGACCGGAACCGGTCGAAGACGCCCTTCTCGATGTCGGCATTGAGGTTCTGGCCGAGCGCGACGCCCGCCATCGCGATGGACTGGCCGAGCAGGCCGGGCAGCAGGAACTGCAGGTAGGTCGCCTGGGACCCGCCGGCGATCGCGCCTCCGAAGATGTAGGTGAACAGCAGCAGGAAGATGACCGGCTGGATGGTGACGTCGATCAGGGCTTCCGGCGTCCGCCAGGTCTTGATCAGGCTGCGTTTCGCGAGGGCACCGACGTGGCGCAGGAACGAGAGCGAGCTGCCCTCGGTGGAGGTGGTGGTGGCGACGGGGGTCGCGGGACGCGACAGGGTGGTGGTCATGCTGCCCTCCCGGAATCAGCAGTGGTGTCGGAGGTTTCGGCCGAGTGTCCGGTGAGGGTCATGAAGACCTCGTCCAGACTCGGCAGGTGGAGCGACATCTCGAGGACCGGGATGTTCTCCGCGGCCAGTGCGGCGACGACGGCGGGCAGGGCGGACTCGTCGGGCACCGGGACGGACAGCTTGTCCCGCCCGGAGACCTCCGGGCGCCCGGAGCCGATACCGGCCAGCAGGGAACGGACGTCGTCGAGCCGCGCCGGATCGGACGGCCGCACCTCGATGCGGTGACCGCCGATGACCCGCTTCAGGCCGTCCGGGGTGTCGTGGGCGATGACCCGGCCGGCGTCGATGACGCTGATCCGGTCGGCCAGCGCATCCGCCTCCTCCAGGTACTGGGTGGTCAGCAGCACGGTCGAACCGTCGTCGACCAGCCGCCGCACCACGTCCCACATGTCCTCGCGCTTGGCCGGGTCGAGTCCGGTGGTCGGCTCGTCGAGGAAGATCACCTGCGGCCGGCCGACAAGGCTGGCCGCCAGGTCGAGGCGGCGGCGCATGCCGCCGGAGTAGGTCTTGGCGGTGCGTCCGGACGCGGCGGTCAGGTCGAACCACTCGAGCAGCTCGCCGGCCCGGGCCTTCGCATCCCGGCTCGACAGGTTCAGCAGGGTGCCGATCAGCACCAGGTTCTGCATGCCGGTCAGGTCCTCGTCGACCGAGGCGTACTGGCCGGTGAGGCCGATGGTCCTCCGCACCTGGTGCGCGTCGCGGATGACGTCGTAACCGGCGACCCGGGCGGATCCCGAGTCGGGCTTGAGCAGGGTGGCCAGGACGCGGACGGACGTGGTCTTGCCGGCGCCGTTGGGGCCGAGTACACCCAGGACGGTGCCGGCCTCCGCGGACAGGCTCACCCCGTCCAGGGCTTGGGTGGTGCCGAAGCGCTTGCGCAGATCCTCGGCCTCGATGATGGGAGTCATGATGTCTCCTCCTTCGTGGTCGCGGGCCGGGTCCGGCCCTGTTGGGATCGATGGTGCGCGGGGCCGCTGGCATGCGGCTGACACGGCGCTGACAGCGAAAGCCTCCCGGCCCGCTGCCGATGACAGCGATCAAGGAACCCGATGAACCCGCAGGTCACGGCCGTCACCGGCGGTGGACGCGGGATCGGGGCTGCCATCGTCCGGCAGCTCGCCGCGGACGGGCACCGGGTGGCGATCGGCTACCGCGACGACGAAGCGTCCGCGCGGCGGCTCGCGGAGGAGGTCGGTGACGGCGCGATCGCGGTCCGCGCCGACGTCACCGATGCCGGATCCGTCGAGGACTTCCTCGCCGCCGCGGCGTCCCTCGGTCCGCTGACCGGGGTGGTGGCGAACGCCGGTGCGACCCTGCACGTCGGGCCACTCGCCGACACCCCGGTCGAGGTGATCGGGAAGGTGCTCGACGTCAACCTGCTCGGGGTGGTGCTGACCTGCCGGGCCGCCGCCCGGGTGCTGGGCCCCGGCGGTGCGATCGTCACCATCTCCTCGGCCGCCGCGACGATCGGCTCGCCGGGGGAGTACGTGCACTACGCCGCCGCCAAGGCCGGGGTCGAGGCGCTGACCGTCGGGCTGGCCAAGGAGCTCGGGCCGCGGTCGATCCGGGTGAACTGCGTGGCGCCGGGGACCGTGCGCACCGGGATCCACGCGGACGCCGGTGATCCGGGGCGGCCGGACCGGGTGGCCGCGCGGGTCCCGCTGGGCCGGGTGGCAGAGCCCGACGAGATCGCCCCGGCCGTGGCCTTCCTGCTCGGGCCGGGTTCCGGGTTCGTGACCGGAGCGGTGCTGCGGGTGGCCGGCGGGCTTTGAGTCGCGACCGACCGCGAACCCACACATGCCCGGTTGTGCCCGGATCCCACCGGATGCCCGATCGGGTCCGCCCGATCCATACCCGAGTTGCGAGAGAACACAGATCAGGCCAGTCTTGTCGGCAGTTGCCCGGCGGCGGTGCCCGTCACAGCCGCCGGGTGATCCAGATCCAAGCAGGCAGAACCAGGCATGATCAGGCATCCCCGAGTACTCGCCGACGACGGCGGAGAGGGACCAGATGTACGCGGTGGAGCGGCGGCAGCAGATCGTCGACCGTGCGCGCCGGGACGGCCGGGTCGCGGTCACCGAGTTGTCCGAGTCGCTGGACGTCGCGCCGGAGACCATCCGCCGCGACCTGTTCGTCCTCGAGCAGCAGGGACTGGTCAACCGGGTGCACGGCGGCGCACTCCCGGCCGACCGCATCGGCTTCGAGGGCACCGTCACCACCCGGCGGGACCGGCACCCGGAGGAGAAGCTGCGGATCGTCCGGCGGGCGGTCGCCGAGGTGGCCGACGCCGAGGTCGTCTTCTTCGACGAGGGCTCGACGGTCACGCTGCTCGCCGAGGTGCTGGACCCGGACAGGCCGCTCACCGCCGTCACCCCGTCGCTGTCGGCCGCGATCGCGCTGGCCTCCCGCCCGCAGGTCTCGGTGATCCTGCTCGGCGGTCAGGTGCGGCCGCTCTCGCTGGCCTCGGCCGGCACCTGGCCGACCCGCATGCTCGCCGAGATGGTCGTCGACGTCGCGTTTCTCGGCGCCAACGGCATCACCCAGGAGCACGGGCTGACCTGCCCCGACATCGCCGTCGCCGCCGTCAAGCGGGCAGCGGTGGCCGCCTCCCGCCGGCGGGTGGTGCTCGCCGACGGCTCCAAGTTCGGCACGGACGCGTTCGCCTCCTTCGCCCGGCTGCAGGAGATCGACCTCATCATCACCGGGGCCTCCGCGCCCCGGTCCGCACTCGACGCCCTGCGGGGCAGCAAGGTCCAGGTGGTCCGCGCATGATCGTCACCGTCACCCCGGCGCCCAGCCTCGATCGCACCTACTACGCCGACGACTTCACCGAGGGCCGGGTCAACCGGGCGCGGATCTCGGAGGTCGAGGCCAGCGGCAAGGGCGTCAACGTCAGCCGGGCGCTGGCCGCCGCCGGCGCGCCGTCGGTCGCGGTACTGCCGCTGGGCGGGCCGGAGGGGCGCCAGCTCGCCGAGCTGCTCGACGCCGATGACGTTCCGTACCAGGCGATCCCGGCCGGCGTGCCGACCCGGACCAACACCACGCTGGCGGTGACCGGGCGCTCCACCACGAAGATGAACGCACCCGCCCCGGCGCTGGCCGCGCAGGTCTGGGAGCAGCTGCTGGACACCGTCGCCGGATTGGTCGGCGACGGCGACTGGGTGCTGTGCTCCGGTACCGTGCCGGCCGGCGCGGACGACATCCCGGCCCGGCTGGTCGCTCTCGCCCGTGCCAAGGGTGCGCGCAGCGCCGTCGACAGCTCCGGCCGCGCGCTGGCGATGGCGCTGGACGCCGGCCCCAACCTGGTGGCGCCGAACCACCTGGAGCTGGCCGAGATGGTCGGCGCCGATCTGAGTGCGCTGCATCCCGACGGCGGCGACACCTACTCCGGAGAGGGTGATCTCGCGCTGATCGAAGCGGCCGCCGGGTGGGCACAGCAGCTCTCGGCCCGCACCGGTGGCGCCGTGCTGGCCACCCTCGGCGCCAGCGGCGCGCTCTACCTCGGCCCGGGCGGACGCTGGCACGGCATCGCGCCGCCGATCGTCCCGGTCAACACCGTCGGCGCCGGGGATGCGCTGCTCGCCGGATTCCTGTCCGCGGCCGGACGTCCCGGCTGGACCGGCGACGCCGTCGCCGAGCCGGGGGGTGCGCTGGCCACCGCCGTCGCCTGGGGCACCGCAGCCTGTCGGATGCCCGGCACCGCAGGTGATGTCGCCGCCCTCGCCGAACCCGACCTGGTCCGCCTCAGCGCGGTCCGTTCCTCCTGAAGCCCACCGAAAGGATCACCACGTGACCTCCCCCCTGGACCTGCTCGTCGTCGGCGACGGGTTCATCCCCGGCTCGTACTACCACGACGCGCTCGGTGTGCTCCCCGCCGACCGGCAGGGTCTGCTGTCCCTGCGCGACATCCCGCTGGAGGGTGAGAAGGCCCAGCAGCACGCCGCCCAGGCGATCATGGAGGTCAAGGGTCCGGCCGGGGTCCCGTCCTCGGCCGCGATGCTGGCCGCGATGCCCGGCGCGCAGGTCCTCGGCCTGCACTTCGCGCCGGTCGGCGTCGACGTCATCGAGGCCGCAGGCGGCTCCCTGCAACTGATCTCGGTCGCCCGGGCCGGCCTGGAGAACATCGACGTGGCCGCCGCGACCGCGGCCGGGATCGGTGTCGTCCCGGCCATGGGTCGCAACGCCGGCGCCGTGGCGGAGCTGCAGATCGGCATGATCCTGGCCGAGACCCGCAACATCGCCCGGGCCGACGCCTCGATCAAGTCGGGCGGCTGGCGCAAGGACTTCCCGGGTGCCCGGGTGGAGATCGCACACTCCACGGTCGGCATGGTCGGCTTCGGCCACGTCGGCCGGATCTTCGCGCAGCGGATCTCCGGGTTCGGCCCGACGCTGCTCGCCTACGACCCCTACGCGAGCGCGGAATCGCTGGCGGAGTCGAACGTCTCGAAGGTCGACGACCTGACCGAGCTGTTCGCGCGGTCGGACTTCATCCTGGTCCAGGCCCGGCTGTCGCCGCAGACCCAACGGTTCATCGGCGCCGAGCAGTTCGGCGCGATGAAGCCGTCGGCGTACTTCCTGAACATCGCCCGCTCCCGCCTCGTCGACTACGACGCGCTCTACGACGTGCTGGCCGACGGCCGGATCTCCGGTGCCGCGCTGGACGTGTTCGACGACGAGCCGCTGCCCGCCGACTCCCGCTGGCGGTCGCTCGACAACGTCACCATGACAACGCATTTCGGTGGTGACACCGAGGGCACCAACATCCAGTCGGCGCGCATGGTCGTCGCCGCGGCGGCGGAGTTCGCCGCCACCGGCAGGGTCGCGGCCGCGGTCAACGGGAAAGAACTGGGCTGGGCGTGACCGAGTACCTGCTGGGACTGGACGCCGGTCACACCGTCATCAAGGCGGCGCTGTTCGACGACCGTGGGCGCGAGGTGGCCATCGGGTCCCGGCCGACCGCGACGTTCAGCCGCCACCCGCGGTGGCAGGAACGCGACATGGACGTGGTCTGGGAGTCGGCGGCCGGCGCCATCTCCGACGCGCTGCAGGCCTCCGGCATCGACCCGGTGCTGGTCCGCGGCGTCGGCATCTCGGCGCACGGGGACGGGCTGTACCCGGTGGACGCGGACGGCCGGCCGGTCCGGCCCGCCCTGCTGGCCACCGACACCCGTGCGCTGCCGTACATCTCGCACTGGGCCGGCGGAGCGGTGGCGGAGGAGCTGCTGGCGATCACCGGGCAGGTACCGGCCGCCTACACCCCGCCGGCCACCCTGTCCTGGCTGCGCGACAACGAGCCGGTGGTCTTCGCCCGGATCGACCGGATGCTGTTCTGCAAGGACTGGCTGCGGCTGCAGCTGACCGGCGAGATCGCCACCGACCCGACCGAGGCCGCGGCCGGACTGTTCGACGTCGGCCGCCGGGAGTGGTCGCCGAGGGCCGCGGAACTGACCGGGCTGGAGGGGATCTCGCGGATCCTGCCGCCGGTGCTGGGCAGCACCGCGGTGGCCGGCGAGGTGTCCCCGGAGGCCGCTGCGAAGACCGGTCTGGTACCGGGCACGCCGGTCGTCACCGGCTCGCACGACGTGCACGCCACCGCGCTCGGCATCGGCGCCCTGGTGCCCGGCGCGGTCAGCGCGATCATGGGGACGTTCAGCATCAACCAGCTGGTGCTCGACCACCCCGAGCCCGGGATCCGTTGGCAGGCCCGGTGTTCGGTGACCGAGCAGCGGTACCTGCTGATGTCCACCTCACCGGCCGGCGCGACCGCCGCCGACTGGGCCCGCTCGGTACTGGCGCAGCAGCCCGGATCGGTGGGCGAGATCGTCGACGGCGCACTGGCTCCCGGACCGTCCGCGGATGACCCGCTCTTCCTGCCGTTCGTCTACGGCACCCAGCTGGACCCGCCGATCGGTGGCGCGTTCACCGGGCTGCGCGGCTGGCACGGACCGACCGACATGCTGCGGGCCGCCCTGGAAGGCGTGGTGTTCACCCACCGCCATCACCTGGAGGCGCTGCGGGAGGCCGGGCCGATCGACACCCGACCGGTGCGGCTGGCCGGCGGCGGCAGCCGCAACGAGGCGTGGACCCAGCTGTTCGCCGATGCCACCGGGCTGGCGGTGGAGGTCACCGACGCGACCGAGGCCGGAGCCCGGGGCGCGGCCATGCTGGCCGGTGTCGGCGCGGGGGTGTTCTCCTCGGTCGACCAGGCCGCCGACGAGTGTGTCACCGTGCTGCGCCGGCAGGACCCCGATCCCGCCCGGCGCGAGGTGCTCGACGAGCGCTACGCCCGCTTCGAGGCCACCATGGCGGGCCTGCAGTCCGCCGAACCACGCTGAACCTGCACCCTCAACCCGAGCACCCCGACCCGAGCACCGAGAGCGAAGGACACACCAGACATGCCTCTGACCGGACCCGGCGAGATCCTCGCCGCCGCCCACGCCGGCTGGACCGCGGTCGGCGCCTTCAACGTCATCCAGATCGAGCACGCCGAGGCGATCGTGGCCGGCGCCGAGCAGGTGGGGCTGCCGGTGATCCTGCAGCTGTCGGAGAACACCGCGAAGTTCCATCGCGGCCTGACCGGTCTGGGCAGCGCGGCGCTGGCCATCGCCCGGCAGGCCACGGTGCCGGTGGTCGTCCACCTCGACCACGCCGAGAGCGAGGAGCTCATCGACGAGGCGGTGGAGCTCGGCTTCCCGTCGGTGATGTTCGACGCGGCCGTGCTGCCCTACGACGAGAACGTCGCCCGCACAGCGGCTGTCGTCGCGCGCTGCCGGGAGCGCGGTGTCGCGGTGGAGGCCGAGCTGGGCGAGGTCGGCGGCAAGGACGGAGCGCACGCCCCCGGGGTGCGGACCGATCCGACCGAGGCAGCCGCGTTCGTCGCGGCCACCGGGGTCGACTCGCTGGCCGTGGCCGTCGGCACCTCGCACGCCATGTCCGACCGGTCGGCGGTGGTCGACCTGGACCTGATCCGGTCGCTCACCGCGACGGTGCCGGTGCCGCTGGTGCTGCACGGCTCCTCCGGGGTCGACGACCCGCACCTGGCCGAGGCGGTCGCAGCGGGCATCACCAAGGTCAACATCGCCACCCGGTTGAACCAGGTGATGACGGCCAAGGTGCGCGAGGTGCTCGACGCCTCCGCCACCGTCACCGACCCGCGCAAGTACCTCGGCCCGGCCCGCGACGCGGTCGCCGCCGAGGTCGCGCTGCTGCTGCGGTTGCTGCACCGGTCCTACTGAGCCCCTCGCCGGATGCGGACGCTCCGGCGGTGGCAGGATCGTGCGGGAACGCCCGCCGGCGGCGGGCATCGCGACGACGAGCAGGAGGCAGCGCCATGTCGGTGACCACGCAGCAGATCGACGACCTGATCGGGTCGGTACCGACCGGGCTGTTCGTGGGTGGTGCGTGGTCGGACGGCCCGCGGTCGCTGCCGGTGGAGAACCCGGCGACCGGCGACGTGCTGACCGAGATCGCCGATGCCACACCGGCCGACGGCATGGCGGCGCTGGACGCAGCGGTCGCCGCGCAGGCGGACTGGGCGGCCACCGACCCGCGGGCCCGCGGCGAGATGCTGCGCAAGGCGTTCGAGCTGCTCACCGCGCGGGCCGACGACTTCGCCCTGCTGATGACGCTGGAGATGGGCAAGCCGCTGGCCGAGGCCCGCGGCGAGGTCACCTACGGCGCCGAGTTCCTGCGCTGGTTCTCGGAGGAGGCCGTGCGGATCTCCGGCCGCTACTCGGTCGCACCGTCCGGCGGCACCCGCCTGCTGACGATGAAGCAGCCGGTCGGCCCGGTCTTCGCGATCACCCCGTGGAACTTCCCGCTGGCCATGGGCACCCGCAAGATCGGCCCGGCGCTGGCCGCCGGCTGCACCGTGGTGATCAAGCCGGCCGCCCAGACCCCGCTCACCACATTGGCTCTCGCCGCCGTGCTCACCGAGGCCGGGGTGCCGGACGGGGTGGTCAACGTGATCACCACGTCGCACTCGGGGGCGGTGTCCGAGCCGATCATCCGGGACCGGCGGCTGCGCAAGCTGACCTTCACCGGGTCCACCCCGGTCGGTCGGCGGCTTATCGAGCAGTCGGCGGAGCAGGTGCTGAAGGTGTCGATGGAACTCGGCGGGAACGCCCCGTTCCTGGTGTTCGCCGACGCCGACCTGGACCGTGCGGTGGACGGCGCGATGCTGGCCAAGATGCGCAACATCGGCGAGGCGTGCACGGCGGCCAACCGCTTCCTGGTGCACGAGTCGGTGGCGGCGGAGTTCTCCCGCCGGCTGGCCGAGCGGATGGGTGCGATGAAGGTCGGGCCGGGGATCGAGGACGGCGTGCAGGTCGGGCCGCTGGTGGATGCCGCTGCGGTGCAGAAGGTCTCGGAGCTGGTGGCGAACGCGGTCGACTCCGGTGCGAAGGTGCTGACCGGCGGGGACCGGATCGACGGACCGGGCCACTTCTTCCGCCCGACGGTGCTGACCGAGGTGCCGGTCACCGCCGACGTCTTCCGCGAGGAGATCTTCGGCCCGGTCGCCCCGGTGCTCACCTTCGCCGACGACGACGAGGGCATCCGGATGGCCAATGACACCGAGTACGGGCTGGTGGCCTACGCCTTCACCCAGGACCTGACCCGGGCGCTCACCGTCTCCGAGCGGCTGGAGACGGGGATGGTCGGCATCAACCAGGGCATCGTCTCCAACCCGGCCGCGCCCTTCGGCGGCGTCAAGGCCTCCGGCCTCGGTCGCGAGGGCGGCGCCGAGGGCATCGAGGAGTACCTGGAGACGAAGTACGTCGGCATCGCGTTGTAAAGAGCACAGTCGTCGGCATCGCGTTGGGAGCCGACACAGTCGTCGGCATCGCGTTGTGGAAAGCGGGCTTGGTCCGTGGAAGTGGCGGCTATGACCGCCACTTCCACGGACCCAACGCGGAGCCGGCCCAAACCGGGTTGCGCAGGATCAGGCGGGAAGAACTGCCTCGATGGCGGCGCGGATCTCCGGCGCGTCGGGCTCGGTGCGCGGGCGGAAACGACCGGCCACGGTCCCGTCGGGCGCGAGCAGGAACTTCTCGAAGTTCCACTGCACGTCGCCGGCCTCACCGGCGGAGTCGGTCACCTCGGTCAGCGCACTGTAGATCGCATCCTTGCCGTCGCCGTTGACCTCGACCTTGTCCGACATCGGGAAGGTGACACCGTAGGTGGCGGAGCAGAACTCGGCGATCTCCTCCGAGGTGCCCGGCTCCTGTCCCATGAACTGGTTGCACGGGAAACCGATGACGGTGAACCCGCGGCCGGACAGCTCCTTCTGCAGCGCCTCGAGCCCGGCGTACTGCGGGGTGAGCCCGCACTTGGAGGCGACGTTGACCACGAGCGCGGCGCGGCCGGCGGCCAGCCCGCCCAGCGTGGTGGCCGCCCTGCAGGGTGGTCACGGGCAGGGACAGCAGATCGGTCATCGGGGCTCCCGGTTCGTCGGACACTCTTCCTCCAGGCCACAACGGTGGCCGGGAGAAGATCATTCCTCAGGCGAAGGGCCTCCCGGCGACCGGGGCGTCAGGCGCTCGCGCCCTTGCCCGCGGACTTCAACGTGAACGCGGCCATGATCAGGAAGATCCCGGAGATCAGTGCCCAGATGCCGATCAGCCAGAGGATGCTCAGGATGCCGTCGAACGGCGAGACCACCAGCGTGACACCGAAGATCAGCGCCAGGATGCCGGTGATCAGCATCCACAGCCAGCCGTTGGTCTGATCCGTCTTGCGCAGGGTCCAGGCCGACCCGATGGCGGTGATCCCGCCGACGATCGCCCAGAATCCGATGATGAACAGCAGCACCAGCGCGGTCGCACCCGGCCAGGCCAGGGTGATGATGCCGGCGACGATGCCGAGGATGCCCTGGATGTAGTACCAGGCGGTCGACTTGCCGCTGCCCCGCTCGGAGAAGCCGTGCATGATCGAGGTGACGCCGTCGAAGATGAAGTAGACGGCGAGCAGCGCGATCAGGAAGCTGAGCGCCGCACCCGGCGCCGCCAGCGCGATGATGCCGAACAGCACGGCGATGATGCCGCGCACCAGCAGCAGCCACCAGAACCTGGCGGCCAGTCCACGAACCGTTCCCACAGCGTCCATCGGTTCCTCCCGAGCCTGATCGGAATTGGTCCTGCCGGGCGCCCGGACGGGCGTCCGCAACGTCACCTGGTCCCAACGCCTCTACACCTGATCACCAGCAGTATGCGACCTCGATGATCACGTACCCGGCACCGACCCGGCCAAGCAGTTGTCCCGCCGGGCGGAGACGGCTGCGAACGACGGCGATCGCGCGCCGTTCAGGAGTCGTCGCCGGGGCTCAGTCGCCGTAGCGCAGCGCCGCGGCCTCCCAGGCCTCCTCGTCGAGCCCGCCGCCGTCCTCGTCGGCCCACATCATGCCGTTGCCCATCAGATCGGGGTCCAGCATGGCCTTCTCGTCGGGCCGGTAGCGGAGCACGGTGTCCAGGTAGGAGTGGACGGCGTCCTCGATGGAGACCTCGTGCCCGGCCGCCTCGGACAGGAACCACCGGTGCTCCAGCACCTCGTGGAAGATCTCGGCCGGTTCCAGTTTCTCCCGCAGCGCCGGCGGGACCGCCTCGATCACCGGCTCGAACACGTCGGTCACCCAGTGCCGGGCGACGGTGTCCTCGTCGACCTCTGTCTCCGGCAGCACGGCCTGCGAACGGTAGGTGTCCAGGTCGTTGAGGATGCGGCGGGCCTGGTTCTCCTGCACCGCGAGGCCGGTCAGGTCGAACAGCCGGCGCCGGTGGTGACCGGCCTCCACCACCTGGGTCTGGACGAGAACGTGCGGCTCGCCTTCCTTCTCGTTGACCTGGATCTGTGCGACGTCGTAGCCGAGGCGGTTGAGCCGGCGCAGCCGCTTCTCGATCCGCCACCACTCGTCGGCGCCCATGGTCTGCGGCGCGGTGAGCTCGGCCCAGAGCTTCTCGTACCGCTGGATCACCGACATGGCGGTCTCCAGCGGGTCGACCTGCTCGGGCAGCAGGCCGGACATCTGCAGGTCGAGGAGTTCGCCCGCCAGGTTGGTCTCGGCGATGTCCAGGTCCTGCAGCCGCTGGCCGTTCGACAGCGCGCCGGGGCGCAGCTCACCGGTCTCCGCGTCCACCAGGTAGGCGGCCAGCGCGCCGGCATCCCGCCGGAACAACGTGTTGGACAGCGAGCAGTCCTTCCACGCGAAACCCACCAGGTGCAGCCGGACCAGCAGCTCGGCCAGCGCGTCCAGGGTCTTCGGTTCCAGGTCCGGGTCCAGCCGGCGGGAGAACAGTGCGCGGTAGGGGAGCGAGAACCGCAGGTGCTCGGTGACCAGGGCGGCGTCCAGCGGGTCGCCCTCCGGGGTGGTCCGGCCGGCGACCACGCCGACCGCCTCGACCACCGGGACCCCGAGCTTGGCCAGTCGTCGCAGCTGGTCGTACTCGTGCTCGGCCAGGCCCCGGTCGATCTCCTTGATCGCGTAGACCTTGCCGCCGATCCGGACGAACCGGACGATGTGCCGGGAGATGCCGCGGGGCAGGCTGACGAGCTTCTCCCGCGGCCAGTCCGCCAGCGCGGTCGACCACGGCAGCGTCAGCAGATCCGTCGGATCGGGTCCACTGCCGAATTGCATGCGCACGCGTGTCAGCCTGGCACAGAACGGGCGGCCGGGAGCGTTGCAGACGGTGGATGCGGGCACCGACCCCGCGTCAGCCGCTCCGAGGAGGAACGATGAGCAGTGCAACCGACCTGTTGGTGGACGCCTTCGACCGGGTGCAGGAGGTGTCCCGGGCCGCCGTGGCCGACCTGGACGAGCAGCAGCTCACCGCCCGGCTGGACGCCGACGCGAATTCCATCGCCTGGCTGGTCTGGCACCTGACCCGGGTGCAGGACGACCACGTCTCGGCCCTGGCCGGGCAGGAACAGGTGTGGATCAGCGGCGGCTGGGCCGACCGGTTCGCGCTGCCGTTCCCACTCGACGGCATCGGCTACGGCCAGTCCTCCGCCGACGTCGCGAAGGTGCACGACATCCCGACGGACCTGCTGGTCGGCTACCAGGACGAGGTGCACGACATGACCGTCGAGTACGTCGGTGCACTGTCGGCCGCGGACCTGGCCGAGGTGGTCGACGAGAACTGGGACCCGCCGGTGACGGCCGCGGTCCGGCTGGTCAGCGTCGTCTCGGACACCCTGCAGCACGCCGGCCAGGCCGCGTTCGTCCGCGGCATCCTGCTGCGCCGCTGACTCCCGGCGCCGAACCACCGGCTCACCGGTCGGTGGGCGGCAGGTTCCACGGGGTGACGACCTGGACCGCGGAGTAGGCGGACCGAGGACGGCCGGGCAGCGCACCCTGCGCCTGCATCACCATCAGGCAGGCGTTGCGCACGTCCTCCTGCAGGTCGTGGTGCAGCACGGCCGAGAGTTCGCCCTGCAGCAGCATTTCCACGTTGACCCGATCCAAGTCGTGGCCGACGAAGACGGTGCAGCGGCGGCCCAGCTCTGCGAACACCGACAGCGTGGTGCGGTTCGCGTCGGAGCCGTACATCGAGTAGACCGCGGTGACGTCCGGGTGTGCACGCAGGGTGTCGAGCAACTGGGTGCGCCGCTGCTCGGCGGTCCCGCTGCGGGTGACCGCCTCCACCAGCCGGCGGCCCGGGGCGAGGGTGCGCAGCGTGCTGCGGAATCCCATCTCGCGGTCGTCCTCGCCGCGGAAGGTGCCGTCGCCGCGGGTGATCATCACCCCGTCCGGGCGGTCGCCGAGCCACTGCTGGACCAGGTAGGCGGCGGTGGCGCCGGCCGCCCGGTTGTCCAGACCGACATAGCCCTGGCGCACGCTGGTCGGCAGGTCACTGGCCAGGGTGACCACCGGGATCCGTGCGTGCTCGAGACGCCTGACCGCGGCGACGATCTCGGGGGAGTCCGGGCCGATCAGCACCACTCCGTGGGAGCCCTTGCGCAGCACCTCGTCCAGCCGGGCCGCCTGCTCGCGGGCCGGTGCGCCGTCGGAGAAGTGGAAGCGGCAGCGCAGCACCGCCGGCCGCATCCGGGGCAGTTCCGCCTCGAACGCCTCCCGGACGGCCGAGGTGAACACCGCCGGACTGTCCAGCACGACGTCGAGCAGGAACGTCCGCCCGCCCAGTCGCACCTGGGACCGCTGCCGGCCCAGGTCCTCGATGGCCCGTTCCACCTCGGCCACCGTGCCTGCCCGCACCCCGCCCCGGCGGTGCAGCACCCGGTCCACCGTCGCCTCGGACAGGCCCGCCTGCTGGGCGATCTCCCTGATCCGGAACGTATGGGCCACGCCGGTGATTCTGAGGGGACCGTGCTGGTCCTCGCAAGATCGGATTCCGTGGCCGGATCGGTCCGGTCGCTGTTCAGGGTGTCCTTGCGCCAGTCGATCCCGGCGGGTCCGGGCCGCCAGGACGGCGCAGCTTCCTGATGGGTTTTTGAGGGGTTCTGCGGGTGGTGGCCCCGGCCACACCCTCCTACCGTTGTGGCATCCGCGGAACACCGCCCGGCACCGGCCGGGGACACCGATTCCGACCGCAGCCCGGTCGACCACAGGGAAGTGAGATCCGACCATGAGTGCACCTGCCGCCCGCCGTCACGGCGCCGACGTCTGGCTCCGCCGCGAGGACTGCTCGATCGAGGAGTTCCGCACGTCGGTCGAGGCCGACGTCACCGACCCGGCCGACTACCCGTACGCCTCCGCCGTCGAGCGCGGCGTGCTGCTGTACGGGCCGGAGCTCGCGCAGAAGGTGACCGATCCAGCGGTGCGCCGCGAGGTCCAGGCCGAACTGGTGGCGGCGCTGATGGACGGCCCCGGCATCGTGGTGTTCCAGGGGGCGTTCGCGCCCGAGGTCATCGACCGGGCCACTGACGCCTTCAACCAGATGCTCGCCGCGCAGAAGGCGGCCGGCGTCGTCAGTGGCGACCATTTCGCGAAGCCCGGTGCCAATGACCGGATCTGGGGCGCGCTGGACAAGCTGGCCGTCGCCCACCCGGACGTCTTCGCCGACTACTACGCCAACGACATGCTGGCGCTGGCGTCGAGCGCCTGGCTGGGTCCGAACTACCAGGTGACGTCGTCGCTGAACATCGTCAACCCCGGCGGACAGGCCCAGACCGCCCACCGTGACTACCATCTCGGGTTCATGCCGTTGGAGACGGCGGCCGGCTACCCGGCGCACGTGCACCGGCTCTCGCCGGTGCTGACCCTGCAGGGTGCGGTCGCGCACTGCGACATGCCGGTGGAGACCGGGCCTACCATGTACCTGCCGCACTCGCAGAAGTACCTGCCCGGCTACCTGGCCGCCGGTCTGCCCGACTTCGTCGGGTACTTCGCCGAGAACTACGTGCAGCTGCCGCTGCGCAAGGGCGACGCGGTGTTCTTCAACCCGGCGCTGTTCCACGGCGCGGGCACCAACCACTCGGCCGACGTCCGCCGCATGGCCAACCTGCTGCAGGTGTCCTCGGCCTTCGGGCGGGCGCTGGAGAGCGTCGACCGGGTGGCGGCCTCCGCCGCCGTCTACCCGACCCTGCTGGAGCGCAAGGCCGCCGGCGCCGACGCCGCGACCCTGCGCAACGTGGTCGCCGCCGCCGCCGAGGGCTACCCCTTCCCGACCAACCTGGACCGCGACCAACCGGTCGGCAGCCTGAACCCGGAGACCCAGGCCGAGCTGATGCTGCGGGCTCTCGACTCCGGTTGGGACGCCGAGCGTTTCGTCACCGAACTGCGGGCCCAGTACGAGCGCCACCAGTCCTGATCCCCCGGAGTACACCGCCAACCCGGCCGCGGGTCGCGCACATCCCTGCCCCGCAGGTGATGTCGCGGCCCGCGGCCTTCGGCGGGTTCCGGGGCGTCCGATACATCCGCCAGCACCGCACCACTCACCGCCGAGCAGACCGCAGGAGCACCGCACCATGGCAACACCACACACCGGGGACATCAGGGTCGGCGTCATCGGGGCCGGGATCATGGGCGCGGACCACGCCCGGCAACTGCGGGCGTGGGTGCCCGGTGCGGTCCCGGCGATGATCGCCGACATCGACGCCGTGCGGGCCGCCACCGTCGCGGACGAGCTCGGTGCCCGGTCCACCGACGACGCCGAGGCGCTCATCGCCGACCCCGGGGTCGACGCGATCCTCATCGCCTCGCACGACTCCACCCATGCCGACCTGTGCCGGGCCGCGGTCCGGGCCAACAAGCCGGTGCTGTGCGAGAAACCCTTGGCTCCCTCGCTCGCCGAGTCCGCCGAGCTGCTCCGGGACGTCGGCGACGGCGCCGGACTGATCTCGCTCGGCTTCATGCGGCGGTTCGACCCGGGCTACGTCGAGCTGAAGCGGACCGTGCACAGCGGCGAGGTCGGCCTTCCGCTGGTGCTGCACTGCGTCAGCCGCGGCGTGACATCCGGTCCGGGCGCGACCTCGGAGTCCAGCGTCACCGGCTCCAGCATCCACGACCTCGACATCGTGCCGTGGCTACTGGACTCGCCGGTGGTGGAGGCGGCCTGGCTGGCCGGCCGGCAGTCCCGGGAGAACACCACCCTGCAGGACCCGCAGGTCATCCTGCTGCGCACGGCCGACGGTGTGCTCACCACGGTGGAGACCTATCTGAACGCCCGGTACGGCTACGACGTGCGCTGCGAGGCGGTGTGTGAGACGGGCACCGTGTCGGTCGCCGAGCCGTCCCCGGTGGTCACCGACCGGTCGCTGTCCCGCGGCATCGTCTACGCCGCCGACTGGCGACCCCGGTTCGCCGAGGCCTACCGGCGCGAGCTGACCGCCTGGATCGGCGCTGTCGCCACCGGTGCGCAGAACACCGCGCTCGCCACCGCCCGCGACGGGCTCGTCGCATCCGCCGTCGCCGAGGCGGTCATCACCTCCATGCACAGCGGCGGGGCGTTCGTCCCGGTGTCCGTCCCGACGATCACGGAGTCCTGATGCCCCAGCAGTTCTCGCTCCCGGCCACCACCGTTCCCGACCCTCGAGAGGCGCCGGCACTGCGCTGGGGGATCCTCGGCACCGGCTGGATCGCCGAACGGTTCGTCGCCGCGCTGCTCGCCGCCACCGACCAGCGGGTGGTGGCCGTCGGGTCGCGGTCGGCAGGGTCCGGCAAGGCCTTCGCCGCCGAGCACTGTCCGGAGGCACGGGCACACCCGTCCTACGAGGATCTGGTCGCCGACCCGGATGTCGACATCGTCTACGTCGCCACCCCGCACAACGCGCACCTGCCGCACGCCGAACTGGCGATGCGGGCCGGCAAGCACGTGCTCATCGAGAAGCCGATCGCCATCAACGCCGGGCAGGCCCGCCGGATCGCCGCGATCGCGGCGGAGACCGGGGTCTACTGCGCGGAGGCGATGTGGAGTTTCTTCCTGCCCAAGTTCGACGTGATCCGGCAGGTGCTGGCCGCCGGGGTGCTCGGCGAGTTGCGTTCCTTCATCGCCGATTTCGGCGAGCACTTCGACGACGACCACCGGATCCTCCGGCAGGACCTGGCCGGCGGCCCGATGCTCGACCTCGGCACCTACCCGGTGTCGCTCGCGTTGTCGGTGCTCGGTGTCCCGGACGACGTGGTGGCCCGCGGGACCGCGGCGCCGAGCGGGGTGAACGGCCAGGTCGGCATGATCCTCAGACACGGCGCCGACCGGCAGTCGGTGGTGCACACCTCGCTGTTCTCCACCACGCCGACCGGCGCGATCATCGGCGGCACCGATGCGGTGCTCACCATCCCGGGTGTCTTCTACCGCCCCGGGTCGTTCCGGGTGGACTTCCACGACGGCCGCGCGCCGCTCGAGTACGTCGAGGAGCCCTACGGCTACCACGGTCTCGCGTATGAGGCGGCCGAGACTGCCCGGCGTATCGTCGCGGGCGAGGTGTCGACACCTGTCCGGCCTTTACGGGACTCGATCGACACCCTCGCGACGATGGACGAGGCGCGCCGGCAGATCGGTGCCGCCTTCGACGAGGAGAAGTGATGGAACTGCCGGCACTGGAGCTCAACACCGGGCGGCTGATCCCGCAGATCGGCTTCGGGACGGCGCGGCTGCCCGACGAGGAGGTCCGGGTACTGGTGCGGGATGCACTGGCGCTCGGCTACACCGCCATCGACACGGCCGCCAGCTACGACAACGAGATCGGCGTCGGGCAGGGCCTCGCCGACTCCGGTTTGCGCCGCGAGGACCTCTACGTCACCACGAAACTGCGTGGGGCGGATCAGGGTTCGGCATCGGTCAAGCACGCTCTGCGGCAGAGTCTGGACCGGCTGGGCCTGGAGTACGTCGACCTGTACCTGATCCACTGGCCGCTGCCACGGCTGGACCGGTACGTCGAGTCGTGGATCGCGATGACCGAGCTGGTCGACGAGGGCCTGGTCCGTGACATCGGCGTCTCCAACTTCACGCCCGAGTACCTGGACCGGCTGGCCGCCGAGTCCGACACGGTGCCGGCGGTGAACCAGATCGAACTGCACCCGAAGTTCCCGCAGCAGGCGCAGCGCGAGGACGACTCGGAGCGCGGGATCGTCACCGAGTCCTGGTCACCGCTGGGCCAGGACGGGTCGCTGTTCACCGATCCGACAGTGCTGTCGATCGCCGACCGGTACCGCAAGACCGCGGCCCAGGTGCTGATCCGTTGGCACCTGGACCAGGGCCTGGTGGTGATCCCGAAGGCGTCCAGTCCCGCACGCATCGCGCAGAACCTCGACGTCCTCGACTTCGCCCTCGACGAGCAGGATCTCGCCGCGATGGCCCGGCTGGACACCGGGCAGCGGGTCAACGGCCAGCACCCGGCGGAGTACGAGGAGTTCTGATCCGCCGGGTGATCTTGCCATCGGTGGACGGCGGCACCAGGCTGGACCGGTGGACATCGGACTGCACGCCCTCGGGATCGGCAACGGCGCCCGGCGCGAGGTGATCGACGCGGTCGCCCGGGGCGCGGAGGCCCGCGGCTTCTCGACCCTGTGGGCCGGCGAGCACGTTGTGATGGTCGACGACGGGGCGTCGCGCTACCCGTACACCGACGACGGCCGGATCGCCGTGCCCGCCGAGGCCGACTGGCTGGATCCGATGATCGCGCTGAGCTTCGCCGGCGCGGCCACCTCGACGATCCGGCTGGCCACCGGTGTGCTGCTGCTGCCGGAGCATTCGCCGGTGGTGGTCGCCAAACAGGCGGCGTCGCTGGACCGGCTGTCCGGCGGACGGCTGAGCCTCGGTGTCGGCGCCGGCTGGTCGCGGGAGGAGTTCGAGGCCCTGGGCGTCCCGTTCCGGCGCCGCGGTGCCCGACTGGAGGCCTACGTCGACGCGATGCGCACGCTCTGGCGCGACGACGTGGCCGGCTTCCACAGCGAGTTCGTCGACTTCTCCGGGATCCGGGTCAACCCGAAACCCGTTTTCGGGGACCGACTACCGGTGGTCATCGGCGGCAACAGCGACACCGCCCTGGACCGGGTCGCCCGGATCGGGGACGGTTGGTACGGCTTCAATCTCGAGGACGTCGGGCACGTCGCCGAGCGGGTGTCGTTCCTCCGGGAGCGCTGCGAACGGGCGGGCCGGGAGGTCGCCCGGCTCCGGTTGTCGGTCGCGCTACGTTCGCCCGCACCGGCGGACCTGCCGCGGCTGTCGGCGCTCGGCATCGACGAGCTGGTGATCGTCGACGGGCCGCCGGAGAGCCTGGCCGACGTCGATTCTTGGCTGGATGCGCTGGCCGGCAGGTGGATGATGCCGTCCGGTCGATGAAGGCGGTCTCGGCGGTGTCGCTACTGTCCTGATCATGGTCGATCACGTCACCACCACGCCGCACCCGGTGGGCTGGAGCTCCGAGGGCAGCGGACCCGCGCTGGTGCTGCTGCACGGGCTGGGCGGCGACCGCAACTTCTGGGCCGCCGAGATGTCCTCTCTTGCACAACGTTTTCGGGTCATCGCACCCGACCTGCGCGGCTCCGGCGGGACCCCTTCCGGTCCCGACGGTCACCGGATCGCCGATCTCGCCGACGACGTCGCTGCGATCCTCGACGACATCGCGGTCGAGACCGCCCACGTGGTCGGCTTCTCGATGGGCGGACTGGTGGCCCAGGCATTCGCGGTACGGCACCCGGGTCGGTTGCGTAGGCTGGTGCTCGCGTCGACCTACGCCGTGATGAACCCGCAGTCCCGGATGTTCCTGGACGCGGTGCGGGATGTGGTCGTGTCCACCGGCTCGATGCGCGCGGTGTACCCGCTGGTCTGCCCGTGGCTGTTCTCGCTGGAATTCCAGGCCGATCCGGCGAACGCCGCCTGGTTCGAGACACCCGCCGACGACGGCGAGTCGCCCTCGGGCTGGCTCGCTCAGTACGCCGCGCAACGGGAGTTCGACGGAACCCCCGATCTGGCCGGGATCTCGGCGCCGACCCTGGTCCTGCACGGCGCCGCCGATGCGCTGGTCGCCGGGTCCGACGCCCTGGCCCTCGTCGAGGGCATCCCCGGCGCCGGCCTGCGGGCCTTCGCCGGAGCGGGTCATCTGATCAATCTCGAGCTACCGGGCGAGTTCCTCGGCGAGGTCGGCGACTTCCTGACCACCCGTCGCTGACCCGGGACTCCTCAGCCGTCGATGATCTGGTCCAGCATCGGCACGATCGTGCCGAGATCGTCTGGGCTGCCGGCCGCGAGGCTGCCGTTGTCCACCGCGGGCGTGCAGTGCGGGCTGACCCGGATCAGCACGGTCGGGCCGTCCGCGTAGCTGAACCGCACCGTGTACAGGTGGTCCTCGTTCGCCGGTTCACCGTCCGGCGTGCAGCTGCCCTGGCTCGGACCGTCGACGGGCAGGTCGTTGAACCCCGCCACCAGGGCCGGATCCGCCGGGACCGTGCGCAGGGTCGGATTCAGTTGGTCCCGCCAGGTCGCCCGGCCCACCTCGACCTCAGTGGCACCGGCCGGCACCATCTCCAGCTGCTGCCCCCAGCGCCCCTGGTTGTAGCTCGCGCAGTTGTAGTCCTGCGGGCACGACTCGAAGATCTCTTCGATGGTCAGCCAGCGGCCGGCGCGTGAGCTGGAGATCAGCTGGTGGGCGCGGTTGACATCTGCGGTGTCCCTGCCGTTCCCGAGCTTCGAGCAGAGGTTGGTGTCGGCGGAGATCCACACCGTGCTGCCGTCGGCATAGGTCAGGCCGTACAGCACCGTGTCGGTCATGGACTGCCCGGCCGCGGGGCAGACGCCGCCGGCTCCGTCCAGATCGGTCGGCCAGGAACGGATCTCGCCGACCATGGTGGTGAGATCGCCGGTCAGTACCGAAGCGACCGGCCCGGACTTCCCGGGCTCGCCGGACGGCGTCCCGAACCGGTAGCGGCAGGTGAGCGCGTGGGTCGGGATCTCGTCGGGGACCAGAGTGTCGAAGTCGCGGGTGGGTTTCGTCGGCACCCAGCGTCCGTGGATCGGTGGCCCGTCGGGTGCCAACTCGGCCGGGCAGGTCGCCGGGGTGGCTGCGGCCTCCGACGTGCCGACCGGAGGAGGTGCTTCCGACGTCGTGCTGTTGCCGGCCGATGGCCGAGGAGCGGCCGGTGAGGCGACGTCATCGGAACGCACCAGCAGCACGGTGCCGACGACGACCGCGATCACCGCGACCGCGACCAGCGCCGGCCAGAACCGCCGCAGCGGACTGCGGCCGCCCGCCGTCGAGTCGTTGTCCTGCTGTTGCGTCATCCCGCCCCCTGGCTCCGAGCCGATGTGCTCGCTCTCGTGACCAGGATGATCCCTGCCCTTCCGCGTCGACGGAAGCCCCGGCGAAGGATAGGTCGGCCAGTACGGCGGGCCTCAGCCGTCGACGATCTGGTCCAGCATCGGCAGGATCGTGTCGAGATCGCCCGCATCGCCACCGCTGAGGCTGCCGTTGGAGAAGAACGGTCCACAGGACTCATTGATCAACACCATGACCTCGGGTCCTTGCGGATAGCTGAAGCGCGCGATGTAGTAGCGGTGGGAGGACAGCGCCGGGTCCCGCGGAGTGCAGGACCTGGGCGACGGTGCAGTGGAGAATGCGTTCAGTGCGTCGACCAGACGCTCATCAGCCGTCGCCTCGCCGCTTGCCGTCGGCGGGCCAGGCGAATCGGAACGGGAGACCTCGACACCCGTGGCGCCGGGCGGGACCATGTCCTGCTGCTGGCCCCATCGGCCGCTCACGTCGATGCAGGCATCAGTCGACGGACACTCGCCGATGATTTCGTCCTTCGGGATCCAGCGTCCGGCGGCTGCGGACTGCACAAGCTGACCGGAACCCAGAACATACGAGAACTGGTCGCCGTTACCGAGGTTCGTGCAGATCTGCGTGTCCGCTCCCAACCAGACGGTAGATCCGTCGCCGTAGGTGAAGGCATACAGAACGCTCTGAGTCTTCGACTGCCCGACCGCGGCGCAGACGTACGGCCGGGCTTGTCCCGGCAGCGCCGTCGGCCAATAGCGGATCTCGTCGACCATCGCCGCGAGGTCGCCTCCGATGACCCCGGCCGCCGGCCCACTGTTCCCGGTGGTCGAGAAGGTGTAGGTGCAGGTGACCACCGACACCGGAATCTCGTCGGGAAGGAGGCGGTCGATCTCGCGGGTGGGCGCTGCTGGAACCCACGGACCCTTGGTGGAGTCCTCCGGCCGTTGTAGTTCGGCAGGACACTCGGTCGGAACAATTGTCGGCGCCGACGACATCGTGCTGGCGGGAAGGTTGTCGGTCGACGGCGGTGACGCCGGCCCGGAGACTCTGTCATTGCGGACCACCAGCACCGTGCCGGCGACAACTGCGATCACCGCAGCAGCCACGAGTGCCGGCCAGAACCGGGTGACCGGACCTCGGCGGGAGACCAAGCGCTGGTTGATGTCCCAGGCCTCGGGGGAGACGCTCACCGCATCGGCCCGACGAGCGAGGTCGGCGCGCAGGTGGTCCTCGAAGTCGGTCATGGTGCTTCCCTCGCTTCGGTCAGGGCGGCGCGCAGTGCGGCCAGCCCGCGGGACAGGTGGGTGCGGGCGGTCCCGGCGGACACGCCCATCGAGGCGGCCAGGTCCGCGTCGGACAGATCCAGCCAGTACCGCAGGACCAGGGCCTCCCGGTGTCGCGGTGAGAGTGCCTGCAGCGCAGCGGCGGTCGCGCTGGTGTCGGCGGCCAGTACCTCGTCCTCGGCGCTCGGAACCGTGCCGCGCGACACCGGCTCACGATGCTTGTCGACCACTGTCAGATGACGCGCCCGCGACCGGCAGAGGTTGACCACGGTGGTACGCAGGTAGGCCCGGGCCGCTTCCGGATCCCGCAGCCGGTGCATCCGGCCGTGCAGCCGGACGAACGCCTCCTGCGCGATGTTCTCCGGATCGTCGGCGCCGAGCAGGGTGGCCAGCGCCGTCATGCCCCTGAAGTGCGCGTCGAACAGCCCGCGGTACCCGTCCACCCCACACCCCCTGTCCGGCCTCTTACTTTCATGGACTCCCGGCCGGCCGGAATTGTTGAGGCGCTCAGGCGCGGGCGACCTGCCGATCGGCGGCCGCGGCCACCAGCCCGGCGAAGAGGCGGAGGTCGGTGTCGGTCTCCGGGTGCCACTGGACGCCGACGACGAACCGGTCGCCCGGCGCCTCCATCGCCTCGAGGATGCCGTCGGCGCACCAGGCGGCGGGCGCGAAACCGGGGTGCTCGGCGACGGACTGGTGGTGGTGGCAGGGCACGGTCAGGTGCCCGCCGTCGAGCAGCGCCGCCACCCGGGTCCCTGCCACCGGATCGACCTCGATCGGGCCGTAGAGACCGGGGCCGGGGGAGTGCCGGTCGTGACCGGCGACGTCCGGCACGTGCTGGTGCAGCCGACCGCCGGCCCGCACCGCCATCACCTGCATGCCGCGGCAGATGCCGAGCACCGGCAGATCGAGGTCGTCGGCGGCGTCCAGCAGGGCCAGCTCGGACACGTCCCGGTCGTCGCGCCAGCCGGCGGTCGCGGCGTGCGGCAGCTCCCCGTAGCGGGAGGGGTTCACGTCGGCGCCGCCGGCGATCACCAGGCCGTCGAGCCGGGACACCAGCGCCGCGGCGTCGTCGCCCGGACCGAGCGGCGGCAGCAGCACCACTGCGCCCCCGCCACCTCGTACCGCCTCCACGTACCGCTCCGGCAGCAGTGCGGCCCGGACCGCCTCCCAGCTCCCCCAGGAGGCCGGCTCGGTGTAGGTGCTGATGCCGATCACCGGTCGCGCCACGCACGCCTCCTCGAGGTCGGTTCCGATCACCGTCAGTCTCGCAGGTGCGGCCGACCGGATCACGGTCGGCGCGGCAGGTCCATCCGCCATCCGTGCCCCGGATGCGCACGGAACGCGGGAGCCGTCCGGCCGAATGTGTGAAATCAGGGTGTGGCCCCGCACAGCGGATGCCGGGTCACGCCGGGCTGCCTACGGTCACAGGACCGGTCTGCCCCCGACACCTGGGAGCAGGACGGCAATTCCGGCAATTCGGACACGCCTTGATCAGGCAGGTCCCGGAAACACCAGGAGTGCAACGATGCACCGATCCGCCTCTGCGCGTGCCCGTACGTCCCGTCGGCGGATCAGGGCCCTGGCCGTCCTGTCCGGCGCCGCGGTCGTCGCCGGACTGTTGACCCCGGCGACCGCGACCGCCGTGCCGGTCGTCACGGCCGCCGACTCGCCGCCGAGCGTCACACTCGCCGGCAGCTTCCAGTCCGAACTCGGCTGTCCCGAGGACTGGCAGCCGCAGTGTGCGAGCACCGACCTGCAGGCGGCCGGTGACGGCACCTGGTCGGCGAGCTTCGCCCTGCCGTCCGGCAGCTACGAGTTCAAGTACGCGATCAACCACTCCTGGGACGAGGCGTACGGCGCGAACGGCGGAGGCGGCAACATCCCGGTGGTGATCCAGGGCGACACCGCCCTGACGTTCACCTACGACGAGGAGACCCACCTCGGCACCATCACGCCGACCGCGGCGCAGCCCGGACTGAACTACAACGATCGGAAGATGGCGTCGGACAGCCTCCGCGAGGACCTGACCCGCGAGCGCTTCTACTTCGTGATGACCGACCGCTTCGCCAATGGCGATCCGACCAACGACAAGGGCGGCTACACCGCGGATCCCGGCACCGAGGAGCGGCTGGCCACCGGCTACGACCCCACCGACAAGGGCTTCTACCACGGTGGCGACCTCAAGGGTCTGACCGACAAGCTCGACTACATCAAGGGTATGGGCACCACCGCGGTGTGGCTCACGCCGTCGTTCAAGAACAAGCCCGTCCAGGGCGAGGGCGTGAACGTCAGCGCCGGCTACCACGGCTACTGGATCACCGACTTCACCCAGATCGACCCGCACCTGGGCACCAACGATGAGCTCAAGACGCTCATCGACAAGGCCCACGCCAAGGGGATGAAGGTCTTCTTCGACATCATCACCAACCACACCGCCGACGTGATCTCCACGCCGTCGGAGTACATCTCGAAGGAGACGACGCCGTACAAGGACGCCGCCGGCAACGAGTTCAACGACCTGGACTACGCCGCCGGTGACACCTTCCCGGAGCTGGACCCGGCCACCTCGTTCCCCTACGTGCCGACCTTCCCGACGGCCGCCGACGAGACCGTGAAGGTGCCGGCGTGGCTCAACGACCCGACCTACTACCACAACCGCGGCAACGCCTCCTTCGACGGCACCGAGGGCGACATCTACGGCGACTTCGTCGGTCTGGACGATCTGTTCACCGAGAATCCCACTGTGCGGGACGGTCTCATCGACGTCTACAAGTTCTGGGCCGAGTTCGGCATCGACGGCTTCCGCATCGACACCGTGAAGCACGTCAACACCGAGTTCTGGCAGAAGTTCGCGCCAGAGACCCGGGCGGCCGCGGCGGCGGCCGGCAAGCCGCAGTTCTTCGAGTTCGGTGAGGTCTACGACGCCGACCCGGCGAAGATGTCCTACTACACGACCACCGGTGGGCTGCAGGCCACACTGGACTTCGGTTTCCAGTCTCGCGCAGTCGGTTTCGGCACCGGCCGGGCCACCTCCGAGCTTGCCGAGCTGTACGCCGGGGACGACTGGTACACCGACGCCGACTCGAACGCCTATCAGCTCCCGACGTTCCTCGGCAACCACGACATGGGCCGGGTGGGCTACTTCCTGTCCTCCGCCGGATCGTCCGGAGACGAACTGCTGCAGCGCGACCTGCTGACCCAGCAGCTGATGTACCTGACCCGTGGCCAGCCGGTCACCTACTACGGCGACGAGCAGGGCTTCGTCGGCGACGGCGGGGACAAGGACGCCCGCCAGGACATGTTCGCCAGCCAGGTCGCCTCGTACAACGACGACGACCTGATCGGTACCGACAGCACCACGGCTGTCGACAACTACGGCACCACCAACCCGGTCTACCAGGCGCTGGCGAAGCTCTCGAAACTGCGTGACGCGCACCCGACGTTGGCGGATGGCGCGCAGATCCCGCGCTACTCGTCCAACAGCGCCGGCATCTTCGCGGTCAGTCGGATCGATGCCACCAAGAAGGTGGAGTACGTCGTCGCGATCAACAACGCCACCGAGGCGAAGACGGCGACCTTCGACGTGTTCAACGCCTCCGGCACCTACCAGGGGCTGTGGGGCGGCGCGAAGACGGCCCGCAGCACGGCCGACAAGCGGCTCACCGTCACGGTTCCGCCGCTGACGGCGATGGTGTGGAAGGCGACCTCGGCGCTGGCGAAGCAGAGCAAGGCGCCGACGCCGGTGTTCACCGCCGCGCCGGGTTCCACCGTCGGCGGCCGCGCCGCGGTCTCCGTCGCGGTCCCGCAGGGCGGCTTCAACCAGGTGACCTTCGCCTGGCGGCCGGCCGGTACCACCGCGTGGAAGGTGCTGGGCACCGACGACAACGCCCCGTACCGCGTCTTCCACGACGTGTCCGGGCTGGCGAAGGGGACCGTGGTGGAGTACCGGGCGATCCTCAAGGACAGCAGCAACAACCTGTCCCTGGCCCGCACCTCCGCGGTCGTCGGCGACCCGGCCCCGACCGCGACCCCGGGCGGTGCGCAGAACGACCCGCCGGAGACCCAGCCCGACACCGTCACGGTGGCCGGTGATCTCGACTCCGAGATCGGCTGCCCCGGCGACTGGCAGCCGGACTGCGAGGCCGCGATGATGACCTTCGACGCGAACGACGGCATCTGGAAGGCCACCTTCGACCTGCCGCCGGGCAACTACGCCTACAAGGTGGCGCTCAACGGCTCCTGGACCGAGAACTACGGTGCCGGCGCGGTCCGCGACGGCGGCAACATCCCGCTGACCGTGGGCGAGGACCCGGTGACCTTCTACTACGACCCGGCCTCGCACTGGATCACCAGCGACGCCCAGGGTCCGATCATCACCGTCGCAGGATCGCACCAGTCGGAGCTGGGCTGCGCCGGTGACTGGTCACCGGACTGCATGCGACCCTGGCTGCAGGACCCGGACGGCGACGGCACCTACACCTTCTCCACCGCGCTGATCCCGCCCGGTTCGTACGAGGCGAAGGTCGCGCACGGGCTGTCCTGGGACGAGAACTACGGGCTGGGAGGTGCGGCGGGTGGCGCGAACATCCCGTTCACCGTGCCGCCGGGCGCCGTCACCACGTTCTCCTACGTGCTGGACACCCACGTGCTGACGGTGACCGCCGCGGCGTCCACCGCTGCGGATCTCTCGCAGTCGAAAGCCCAGTGGCTGAACCGCAACTGGATCGCCTGGGACCTCCCGGACACGGCGAACCAGTGGCACTACCGGCTGCACTACAGCAGCAAGGGCGGTCTCGGCCTCGACGCCACCGCGGTGACCGGCGGCTCGTCGATCGCGCTCACCCGGTCGGCCACCGGCCTGCCCGCGGCGCTGCAAGGCAAGCACCCGAACCTCGCCGGGTACGACGCCCTGCAACTGCCCTCCTCCGCGGTGCGCGACAAGAAGCTGCTGGCCGCGATCCTCAAGGGCCAGGTGGTGGTCGCCGCCTACGACGACGCCGGGAAGCTGATGGACGCCACCGGTGTCCAGCTGCCGTGGGTGCTGGACGACCTGTACTCCGGCGCCACGAAGCAGGCGCTGGGCATCGTCTGGCAGGGCTCGATCCCGATCTTTAAGCTGTGGGCGCCGACGGCGCAGAAGGTGCAGCTGGTGGTCGGCCCGCCCGGATCCACCCGGGAGATCACTCTGCCGATGGTGCAGGACGACAAGGGCACCTGGTGGGGCGCTGCCGATCCACGATGGAAAGGCGGCACCTACCGGTACAAGGTGACGGTCTACGTGCCGTCCACCGGGAAGGTGGAGACCAACCTGGTCACCGACCCGTACAGCGTCGCGCTGACCACGAACTCGGCGAAGTCGGTGATCGCCAACCTGTCGGACGCGTCGCTGAAGCCGGCCGGGTGGGACAAGCTGGCGAAACCCGCACTGCCGCAACCGGTCGACTCGTCGATCTACGAGCTGCACGTGCGTGACTTCTCCATCTCCGACACCACGGTGCCGGCCGCACACCGCGGCACCTACCTGGCATTCACCGACACCGGCTCGGCCGGCATGCAGCACCTGAAGGCGCTCGCCGACGCCGGGATGAACACGCTGCACCTGCTGCCGGTGTTCGACATCGCCACCATCGAGGAGGACCGCAGCAAGCAGCAGACCCCGGCCTGCGACCTGCCCGCGCTCACCGCGGCCGATCCGGCCGGCGAGGAGCAGCAGGCCTGCACCTCCGCGGTCGCGGCGACCGACGGGTTCAACTGGGGCTACGACCCGTACCACTACACGACGCCGGAGGGCTCGTACTCGACGAACCCGTCGGGCACCACCCGGACCAAGGAGTTCCGGCAGATGGTGGCCGGGATCAACGGCGCCGGGATGCGGGTGGTGATGGACGTGGTCTACAACCACACCGCGGCCTCCGGGCAGGACCCGAAGTCGGTGCTGGACCGGATCGTTCCCGGCTACTACCAACGGCTCTCGGCCACCGGCGCGGTGGAGAACTCCACCTGCTGCTCCAACACCGCGCCCGAGCACGCGATGATGGGCAAGCTCGTCGTCGACTCGGTCGTCACCTGGGCCAAGCAGTACAAGGTGGACGGGTTCCGGTTCGACCTGATGGGTCATCACCCGAAGGCGAACCTGCTCGCCGTGCGCGCCGCGCTCGACAAGCTGACCGTCGCCAAGGACGGCGTGGACGGGAAGAAGATCTACGTCTACGGCGAGGGCTGGAACTTCGGCGAGGTCGCCGACAACGCCCTGTTCGAGCAGGCCACCCAGGCGAACATGGCCGGCACCGGCATCGGGACCTTCAACGACCGGCTGCGGGACTCGGTCCGCGGCGGCGGTCCGTTCGACGAGAACCCGGGCAAGCAGGGCTTCGGGTCCGGGCTGTACACGGACCCGAACACCGGTGGTGACAAAGGTTCTGCCGACGAGCAGTTGGCCACGTTGCTGCTGGACCAGGACCGGATCAAGGTCGGCCTGGTCGGCAACCTCGCCGGCTACACCTTCACCGACGCCACCGGTGCGACGGTCACCGGTGCCGACATCGACTACAACGGCGCACCCACCGGGTACACCGCGCAGCCGTCGGAGACGATCAACTACGTCGACGCCCACGACAACGAGACCCTGTTCGACGCGCTGACCTACAAGTTGCCGGTCGGCACCGCGATGGCCGACAAGGTACGGATGAACACGCTGTCGCTATCGACCGTGGCGCTCAGTCAGGGGCCGATGTTCTGGCACGCCGGCGCGGACCTGTTGCGGTCGAAGTCGCTGGACCGTGACTCGTACAACTCCGGTGACTGGTTCAATCGCATCGACTGGACCGGCACCGAGTCGACCTTCGGCTCGGGACTGCCACCGGAGGCGGCGAACTCGGCGAAGTGGCCCTACATGACGCCGCTGCTCGCCGACCCGGCGAACAAGCCGGCGGCCGCCGACATCCAGGCCGCAGGGGCCGGCGCGCTGGACGTGCTGGAGCTGCGGTACTCCTCGCCGCTGTTCCGGCTCGGCTCGGCATCGCTGATCCAGCAGAAGGTCTCGTTCCTCACCTCGGGGCCGGACCAGACGCCGGGCGTGATCGCGATGCAGATCGACGACCGGGTCGGCGCCGACGTGGATCCGGCCCTGCAGCGGGTGGTGGTCGTCTTCAACGCCTCCCCGGATGCGCAGTCGGTCGCCGTGGACGGTGCTGCCGGATTGAGCCTCTCGCCGATCCAGGCCGGCGGGTCGGATCCGGTGGTCAAGGGTGCGACCGTCGGCGCCGACGCGGTGACGGTCCCGGGCCGGACGGTGGCGGTGTTCGTCCAGTCCTGACGCGAGCCCTGCCGATGCCCTCCGGACGCTGACGTCCGGAGGGCATCGGCGTGTTCGGTGCCGAGCCGCCGGACCCGGGTGCTCCGCGGGGCGCCCGGGCCCCGAACAGGAACGGCTCGCTGCGGCGGGCGCGAACGGGACCGCCGGCAGTCAGGTCGGTTCGGCGCCGGTCAGGTGAGCCCGGCGGCGGTCAGCATCGCCCAGGCGGACTCCTGGTACTCGGTGACCGGCGGGGCGGTGCCGATCACCATCTGCAGCAGGTAGCCCTGCACCATCGCCATGATCAGCGGTGCCAGCCGGTCCGCATCGACCGGCATCTCCCGGTGCTCGCCCCACCGGCGGACCACATCGGTGATGGTGTCGCGGAGCCGGGTGATCCAGCCCTCGGCGATCCGCAGCACCGCGTCGCTGCGGGTGACCTCGCTCCACACCGACATCAGCAGCGGCAGCGAGGAGATGGGGGAGGGCTGGTGCTTGCTGGTGGCCCGGTCCAGCAGTGCACAGACCAGCTCGCCCGGGCTGGCCGGCACCGGGGCGTCGCGCAGCGATTCGACCCGGGCGATCACCCCGCCCAGCACCTCCTGGGCGACGGCCGCGATGAGTTCGTCCTTGGACTTGAAGTACAGGTAGACCGCGCCGGCGGACAGGCCGGACTCGGCGATCACGTCGGCCATCGACGTGCTGTGCAGCCCGCCCTCGCCGAACCGCTTCATCGCGGCCCGCAGGATCTGCTGCCTCCGCTTCGCGCGGTGCTCCTCGCTGACCTTCGGCATGACCCGATTCTAAACCGATCGAATATTCGTTTTGACACGACCGCGCCACGGGTGCATCCTGATCGCGTTCCAAACCGAATGTTCATTCTTTGAAGGAGTCCGTGATGAGCATCGATCCCGAGGTGCGCCCCGAGGGTGCGCACGAAGCCGCCGGTCGGTCGCCGCACGGGTGGCGCGCAGCGGTCGGCACCGGCCTGGTGGTCGCCATCGGCCTGTCCGCGCTGCTGGCGCTGTTCGTCTCGCTCGCGGTGAACGCGAAGCCGCACGGGCTGGTCGTCGACGTGGTGGGCCCGGATGCTGCGGTCCAGCAGATCCGGGCCGGCATCTCGGCCGGCCTGGGCGAGGAGGCGATCGAGCTGGTCGCCGTCCCGGACCAGCAGCAGGCAATCGCCGACCTGCAGGATCGCACCGCGGCCGGCGCGCTGGTGATCACCGCGCAGGGCCCGCAGGTGCTGATCGCCTCCGCCGGTTCGCCGGTGATCGCCCAGCTGCTCACCTCGGCCGCCACCGAGCTGTCGGGCAGCGCGGCTGCGGTCCAGGTCACCGACGTGGTGCCGCTGCCGGCCGACGACGCCCGCGGTGCCGGGCTGGGTTCCGCTGCCTTCCCGATGATCGTCGCCGGTCTCGCGCTGGGCGCGGTCGCCGGCTTGCGGTTCCGCCGGACCGGGGACCGGCTGGTCGCCCTCGCCACCGGTGCGGTGGCGGCCGGGCTGCTCTTCTCGCTCGTCCTGCACTGGCTTGGGGTGATCGACGGCCGGTACCTCGCGAGCGCGGGCGCCTTCGCGCTGGCCGCGGTGGCCGCCGGGACGTTCGTCGCGGGGACCGTGTCGCTGCTCGGCGTCGCCGGGATGGGCGTGGCGGCCCTGGTGCTGATGATCCTGGGCAACCCGCTGTCCGGCATCGCCTCCTCGCCCGCGCTGCTGCCCTCCCCGTGGGGCGCGATCGGGCAGTACCTGCCGCCCGGCGCGGCCGGCACCCTGCTCCGGGACGCCGCGTACTTCCCCGACGCCTCGGTGTGGGGTCCGGTGCTGGTGCTGCTCGGATGGATGGTGCTCGGGGCCATCGGGCTGACGGTCGCCGCGCGGCGCTCCGACCGACGGGTGAGCGCCGCCGTTCCGGCCGCCGTCTGAGCGTGCGGCCGGGGCTGGCCGAAGCATGACACAGCCTTTACACTCCGAAGCGTCCCCGTCTCGGCACTCTGTGTAGTCGGTGGGCGGTCCACCAGCGGTGCTGCAGCAGCGCGGCTCCACTCTGCGGTGGGTCTTCACGTCCCGGACCGGGACACCACCGGAGGGGATCTGTCATGCGCGGTCAACGGGTGCGTCGCTGGGGTGCGGTGCTCGCAGCAGCGGTGCTCGGGGTCGGGCTGATCGGCCCGGTCGCCACGGCCGGTGCCGTTCCGGCCGCGGTTGCTGCCCTTCCGGCTGCAGCCGCGGCTGCCGCTCCGGTGCCGGCACCGGCCGCCCCCACCGGCGGGCCGACCTCGGCGGTGGTGGTGGTCGAGACCGGCGGCGACCGGATCGCGGTGTCCGGGGTGCAGGTGCTGGCCGGGGTGCGGCTCGGCCTCTTCCGGGCGGCGAACGATGCGCAGCCGGTCGACCCGACCTGGGGCGTGTGCACGTCCGATGCCGTCGGCGAGTGCTACTTCGTGGTGCCGTCGGTGCAGTTCGGCGGGGTCAACCACCGCCGGTCCTTCGTGGTCAAGGAGATCTCTGCGCCGGCCGGCTGGACGTCGAACACGGCGCTGCGCACCGGCTCCGCAACCGGCTCGGACTCCCAGCTGACCCCCTACCGGTTCCGTACCCCGGAGCTGCGGCCGAACCGGCAGTACCGTTCCGGCGTCGACTTCATGACCGGCGGCGGCGGGCTGGACCGGACCGCCAGCAGCGGCGTCTGGCAGCAGTCGCGGGAGAACCCTGACATCGGTGACTGCGGGTTGAGAGTTGCCCTGGTGCTGGATCTCTCGGCCTCGGTCGGGTCGTCGCTGCCCGCGCTGAAGTCGGCGGCCGGCACGCTGGTCGACTCGCTGGTCGGCACCCCCAGTCAGGTGGCCCTGTTCACCTTCGCCACCAACGCCCCGGCGAACCGCGGGAACTCGCAGAACCGCCCGCTGACGCCGGTCTCGACCACAACCGGTGCGGCCGTGGTGGACGGCTGGATCAACGGCGTCACCGTGCAGGGCGGCGGCGCCGGCGGGACCAACTGGGACCGCGGCCTGGCCCAGGTCGCCGCGGCGCAGAACGACTACGACCTGACGATCGTCATCACCGACGGCAACCCGTCCTTCTACGACGAGCCCTCCCGCGGGCCCGGCACCTTCAGCCGGTTCGTCGAGGTGGAGAACGGCATCTTCTCCGCCAACGCGATCAAGGCCGAGGGCACCCGGGTGGTCGCGCTCGGCGTCGGGTCCGGGATCAGCGGCCCCGCCGCGAATCTCGCCGCGATCTCCGGCCCGGTGGCGAACAGCGACTACTACCAGTCCACCGACTACGCCGCCGCGGCCGCCACCCTGCGCACCCTCGCGCTGCAGGGCTGCGCCGGCCGGATCTCGGTGATCAACGAGGTCATCCCGTTCGGCGGTGACATCGATGACGCCGTCCCCGCTGCCGGCTGGCAGTACACCGCGACCTCGCCGTCGGCGGCGATCACCCCGCCGTCCGGGACCACCGACACCAGTGGTGGTCTCACCTTCGACCTCGCCTACGGCGGCGGTACGACGTCCGCCGAGGTGACGGTGGCGGTGACCCAGCAGGCCGGGTACGCCCCGTTCCAGCCGGGCGGCGACCCGGCGGTCTGCACCAACCTGTCCGACGGATCGCCGGTGCCGGTGACCGGAGCCGGCGTCGGCGCCTTCGACGTGACGGTGGGCAGCGACCAGCCGATCAGCTGCACCGCCTACCAGATCGCCGATCCCGGCGCCGCCACCGTCGAGGTCGACACCGCCTGGGTGGTCAACGGTGTCCTCTACGACGACGGTGCGCAGCCGGTGCAGCTCAGCTCGGAGCTGCTGATCGACGACGTCCCCGCCCCGTACGGGGTGGAGCTCGGCGGCTTCGTCCAGGGTCAGTCGATCACCATCGACCAGACCGTGTCCGGGGTGCCGGAGCTGCCGCCGGGCTGCACCTACCTGGGGGCGACGATCACCCCGGGCACCGTGCTGCCGTCGACCGCAGTGCTGGTCACCGGGGCGAACACCTGGTCGGTGATCAACGCCGTGGAGTGCACGGCACGGCTGACCCTGCTCAACCGGCTGGTCGGCGGTGACGGCGACCCCGATGCCTGGACACTCACCGGCACCGGACCGGACGGCTCCCTGCCCGGTCCGTCCGGCACCTCCGGGGTGACCGCGTTCCTCACCTCCGAGGTCGACTACGCGCTCACCGAGTCCGCGGGCGATCCGCGCTACGTGCAGGCGCTCGAGCCGGGCACCGGCGCGCCGCTCTGGGACTGCAACCCGATCGACACCGGCAGCAACGGAGGCGGTTTCGGCTCCGACGAGCCTTCCGCCGGATCCGTCGTCGCCGCGTTCGGCGAGTACCTGGACTGCGAGGCGGTCAACGTGACCGCCGACCTGTCGCTGACCGCGGTGGTCGACAACTCGGCCGGCGGCACCGCGACCCCGGCCGACGTCACCATCACCGCGACCCCGACGGGCACCGTCCCGTCCGGGCTCGAACCGGTGGTCGCCGACGGGTCCGGCTCCGGGTTCGTCCGGCCGGAGCAGACCTATGAACTGACGGTGGACCTGCCGGCCGGCTACCGCCTCGCCGCCACCGACTGCCGCATCGAGGGGGAGTCGACCCAGGACGGTCTGCAGATCGTCCTCGCCCCGGACACCGCGATGGACTGCACCCTCGCCGTCGAGAACATCGCCCCGCGCATCACCCTCGCCGCCACCGTCCAGGGCGGGTCGGCGTCCGCCGCGGACTGGACGCTGCAGGCCACCGGCCCGGTCACCGTCGCCGGACGCCAGGGGTCGGCGGCGATCGTCGACCAGCCGGTGGTGGTCGGCGACTACAGCCTGACAGCCTCCGGCGGTCCTGCCGGGTACCAGGCCGGGGCGTGGACCTGCGGAGGGACCGTGCAACTGCAGCTCGCCGACGACATCACCTGCAGCATCACCTTCGTCGCAGTGGCGCCGACCACCACGGCTTCGCCGACAACGGCCACCCCGACCACGGTCTCACCCACGCAGTCGTCGACGGCCTCCCCGACGGTTACCACCGGGACCACCACCTCGGGGACCGCGCTGCCCACCAGCACCACTGCCCCGACCACCGACCCGACCACGATCCCGACAAGCACCACGAGCACGACGCATCACGCCCTGCCGGACACCGGCGCGGACGTGCAGCCCCCGCTGACCCTGGGCATGCTGCTGCTGGCCCTGGGCGGCGGGTTGGTGCTGCTGGGTCGCCGCCGGCCGGGCCGGCACCACTGACACCACTGATACCGCCGCGGATCCTGAACATCCGATGCTCCTCAGGGCCACCGGATGTTCAGGATCCGCCGGGTTCGGTCAGTCGAGCGGGGTGACGTAGGCGCCGGAGATGCCGCCGTCCACCAGGAACTGCGACGCGGTGATGAAGCTGGACTCGTCGGAGGCGAGGAACAGCACGGCGTTGGCGATCTCGGTGGGCTCGGCGAACCGGCCGACCGGGTTGTGCACCAATCGGCGGGCAGCCCGCTCCGGGTCCTTGGCGAACAGCTCCTGCAGCAACGGGGTGTTCACCGGGCCGGGGCAGAGCGCGTTGACCCGCACGCCCTGCCGGGCGAACTGCACACCGAGTTCGCGGCTCATCGACAGCACCCCGCCCTTGGAAGCGGTGTAGGAGATCTGCGAGGTGGCCGCCCCCATCACCGCGACGAACGACGCCGTGTTGATGATCGAGCCCCTGCCCTGTTCCAGCATGTAGGGCAGCGCGGCCTTGCAGCAGAGGTAGACAGAGGTCAGGTTGACCTCCTGCACCTTGCGCCAGGCGGCCAGGTCGGTGGTGAGGATCGAGTCGTCCTCCGGCGGCGAGATGCCGGCGTTGTTGAAGGCGACATCCACGCTGCCGTAGGTGTTCTTGGCCAGGGCGAAGAGCGCCTCGACTCCGTCCGGGTCGGTGACGTCGGTGCGCAGGTACGCGCCGCCGAGCTCCTCGGCCACGGCCGGGCCGCGGGTGTCGTCGAGGTCGCCGATCACCACCGTCGCGCCCTCCTCCGCGAACCGGCGGCCGGTGGCCAGCCCGATCCCCGAACAGCCGCCGGTGATCACGGCGACCTTGCCCTGCAGACGTCCGGTCATTGCTGGTGTTCCTCTTTCTCGAGTGCCCGGACGTCCGACAACCGGTGAGCTGTTGCTCACGGGATGCAGGACGTCCGCGGGGTCAGGTGGCGATGAAGACGTTCTTGGTCTCGGTGAAGGCGTCCGGCGCGTCCGGGCCGAGCTCCCGCCCGAGGCCGGACTGCTTGTAGCCGCCGAAGGGCGTCCAGTAGCGAACGGAGGAGTGCGAGTTCACCGACAGGTTCCCGGATTCCACCGCCCGGGCCACCCGCAGCGCCCGGCCGACGTCGGAGGTGAAGATCGATCCGGACAGCCCGAACTCGGTGTCGTTGGCCATGGCGATCGCCTCGGCCTCGTCCTCGAACGGCAGCACCGCGACGACCGGGCCGAAGATCTCCTCCCGCCACACCGGGTCCTGCACCGAGCGCGGCGTGACGACCGTGGCCGGGAACCAGAATCCGTCGCCGCCCGGTGCGCCGCCGGTGAACAGCACGTCCGCGTTCTCCACGTACCCGGCCACCTTCTCCCGGTGCGCCGAGGTGATCAGCGGGCCCATCTCGGCCGCCGGGTCCTCCGGGTCGGTGGTGCGGAACTCCCGGACGGCCGGCTCCAGCAGGCCGAGGAACTCGTCGTACACGCTGCGCTGCACCAGGATCCGGGACCGGGCGCAGCAGTCCTGCCCGGCATTGTCGAACACCGACCCCGGCGCCGACGACGCGGCGGCCGCCAGGTCGGAGTCGGCGAAGATGATGTTCGCGCTCTTCCCGCCCAGCTCCAGCGTCACCCGCTTCACCTGGGCCGCGGCGCCGGCCATGATGCCCTTGCCGACGTCGGTGGAGCCGGTGAAGCAGATCTTGCGGACCAGCGGGTGGGTGACGAACCGCTCGCCGACCACCGATCCGCGGCCCGGCAGCACGGTGAACACGCCTTCGGGAATGCCTGCGTCCAGCGCGATCTCGCCGAGCCGGACGGCGGTCAGTGGGGTCACCTCGGCCGGTTTGAGCACCACGGTGTTGCCGGCGGCCAGCGCGGGGGCGAACCCCCAGCCGGCGATCGGCATCGGGAAGTTCCACGGCACGATGATGCCGACGACGCCGAGCGGCTCGTGGAAGGTGATGTCCACGCCGCCGGCCACCGGGATCTGCCGGCCGAACAGCCGCTCCGGGGCGGCGGCGTAATAGTGCAGCACGTTCCGGACGTTGCCCGCCTCCCAGCGGGCGTTGCCGATGGTGTGTCCGGAGTTCGCCACCTCCAGCGCGGCCAGCTCGTCGGCCGCCGCACCGACGAGATCGGCGAACCGGCGGAGGATCTCGGCCCGCTCGCCGGGCGGCACCGCGCGCCAGGCGGGGAAGGCGGCGTGCGCCGCCTCGATCGCCCGGTCGGTCTCCAGCAGCGAGGCCTGCGGGATCTCGGTGAGCGGGCGGCCGGTGGACGGGGACACCAGGGTGGTCACCCCGCCGTCGCCGGTGAGCGGACCGCGGTAGGGCATGACTGCGAGGGTCACCGGATTTCAGAGCCTTTCGAATCCACGACGGAGTTCCCAGTCGGTCACCGCGGCCTCGAAGGCGGCCAGTTCGGTGTCCGCGGCGTGGACGTAGTGGTCGACCACGTCGTCGCCGAACGCGGCCCGCGCCACCGCCGACCCGGCGAAGGCGTCGCGGGCCTCGCGCAGCGTCTTCGGCACCACCGGTTTCCCGGAGGTGTAGGCGTTGCCGACGGTCTCCGGTTCCAGTTCCAGCTGCTGCTCCACCCCGTGCAGCCCGCCGGCCAGCATCGCGGCGATCGCCATGTACGGATTGACATCACCGCCGGGCAAACGGTTCTCCAGCCGTGCCGAGCCGCCGTGGCCGACCAACCGGACCGAGCACGTGCGGTTGTCGTTGCCCCACGCCACCGTGGTCGGGGCGAACGACCCGTCGGCGAAGCGCTTGTAGGAGTTGATGTTCGGCGCGTACAGCAGGGTGAACTCACGCATCGTGGCCAGGATGCCGGCGATGAAGTGCTCGTACAGTGGGGTGCGGCCCTCGGCCGCGGAGTCCCAGAACACCGTCGATCCGTCGGTGCCCCGCAGCGACAGGTGGATGTGGCAGGAATTGCCCTCGCGCTGGTCGTACTTCGCCATGAAGGTGAGCGAGCGCCCGTGTGCGTCGGCGACCTCCTTCGCGGTGTTCTTGTACACCGAGTGGTTGTCCGCTGTGGTGACGACTTCGTCGAAGCGGAAGGCGATCTCGTGCTGCCCGTAGTTGCACTCGCCCTTGGCGGACTCCACGGTCATGCCGGCCGCGTACATGGTGTTGCGCAGGTCGCGCAGCAGCGGCTCGACCCGGGTGGTGCCCAGGATCGAGTAGTCGACGTTGTAGCGGTTCGCCGGGGTGAGGTGCTGGTACCCCAGATCCCAGGCCTCGTCGTAGGTGTCCTCGAAGACGATGAACTCCAGCTCGGTGCCGGCGTACGCGGTGTACCCGGCGGCGGCCGCCCGGTCCACCTGCGCCTGCAGCACCGACCGCGGCGACTCGCGCACCGGGGTGCCGTCCAGCCAGGTGAGGTCGCACTGGATCATCACCGAGCCCGGCAGGTGCGGCAGCACCCGGATGGTGTCCAGGTCCAGGGCGAACACCATGTCGCCGTAGCCCTTCTCCCACGACGAGATGGCATATCCCGGAACGGTGTTCATGTCGACATCAACGGCGAGCAGATAGTTGCAGCCCTCGGTGCCGTGGGCGAGCACCTCGTCCACGAAGTACGGCGCGTGCAGCCGCTTGCCCTGCAACCGGCCCTGCATGTCGGTGAAGGCGACGACGACGGTGTCCACCTCCCCGGACGCGATCTGCAGTCGCAGCTGCTCGACGTCGAGCAGCCGGGGGTTGCGGGCACGTCCCGACATCGGCTCCTGCCTTCCGCGCGTGCGAGGGGCGCGCGCCACTTGTGGCTCTGACGGATGCTGCGGGCGCACGACCTCCCGGACGCAGCCCGGGGGGTCGTGCGCTCGCAGTCTACGAAGGCCGGGTGGGATCCGGCATCCTGGCCGGGTCAGCCGCCGTGGGCCGACCCGCCGCGCTTCTCCAGGCCGATCTCGTCGGAGGACGAGACGCCGGCCGGCAGGTCGACGGTGGTCTTGGGCCCGGTGAACCACTTCTTCACCGACACGTGCCAGAAGATCCAGAGCAGGATCAGCGCGCCGCCGACCAGCAGCGGGGTGTAGTTCACGAACTTCCACTCGAAACTGGAGTCCCAGGGCATTCCGCCGGCCGAGGTCGGGAAGAGCGCCACGATCGAGGTCAGCACGATCTGGACCAGTGCGATCGCGTTGATCCACTTGTACTTCCGGCCCAGGTTCCACTTCCCGACCGGGAACCTGTCCCCCATCCGCCAGCGCAGGAAGATCGGGATCGCGAAGCACACGTACAGCCCGACCACGCCGATGGACACGACGGCGAAGAAGGCCACCGGTACCGGGGCGCCGTTGATGTCCACCTCGACCAGCGCGGGCAGCGTGATGATCGCGGCGACCACCGCGCAGAGCAGCACCCCCTTGGCCGGCACCCGGCTGCGGGACAGCGAGGCCCACTGCTTGGCACCGGGCACCGCGCCGTCCCTGGAGAACGCGAACAGCATCCTGGAACAGCTGGTCAGGCAGGCGACAGTGCAGAAGAACTGGCCCGCGGTGGAGATCAGCAGCACGACGCCGGCCCAGCCGGAGGTCAGCGCCTGGCCGAAGATGACGGCCACGCCGCCACCGCCGGCGGAGACGCCGTCGATGTCCTGCACTGCGAAGAGGAAGGACAGCAGCAAGATCCAGCCGCCGATCGCCGAGTAGAAGATCGACCGCCAGATGCCCTTCGCCGCGGCGTTCGCGGCGCTGCGGGTCTCCTCCGACAGGTGCGCGGAGGCGTCGTAGCCGGTGATCGTGTACTGGGTGAGGATGGCCGCCATCGGCAGCACGTAGAGCAGGAAGCCGAAGCCGGAGGTCTCGCCGCCGAACAGGCCGGTGTTGTTGACCAGCGTGCCGAAGACGTCACCCGCGCTCGCGTGGTGGTCGGGGACGACCACCAGCACCAGCACCACGATCAGCGCGCCGGCCACGTGCCACCAGACCGAGACGTTGTTCAGGATCGCCAGCAGCTGACTGGAGAAGATGTTGACCACCGCGGCGATCGCCAGGATCGCCAGGAAGATCAGGAACACCCGGTACAGGCTGTACCCCTCGGCCCAGGACTCGCTGAACGTGCTCAGCGTCAGGTCCAGGAAGGTGGCGCAGCCGTAGGCCACCGATGCCACGATCGCGATCAGGCCGATCAGGTTGAGCCAGCCGGTGTAGTAGCCGGCCTTCGGGCCGCCGAGTTTCGCTGCCCACCAGTAGATCCCGCCGGAGGTCGGGTACGCGGAGACCAGCTCCGACATGGAGAACCCGATGAGCAGGATGAAGATCGAGATGATCGGCCAGCCCCAGGCGATGGCGGCCGGTCCGCCGTTGTTCCAGCCCAGTCCGAACGAGGTGAAACACCCGGCCAGGATGGAGATGATGGAGAACGAGATCGCGAAGTTGGAGAAGCCGGACCAGCTGCGGTGCAGCTCCTGCTTGTAGCCGAGCGAGGCGAGATGTGCTTCGTCGTCGGACAGTTCGGGTGCGGTCGCCACGGGACACTCCTTCGGGGGCCTGGGGGAGCAGGGACGGGCAGGGCGGTGGCGCTGACTGCGGACCGGAGACGGATCCGGGATGTCGGGAATGACGGGACGGGGTGACGGGACCGGTGGAGCGGCGCGGACCGCGGAGCTAGGGACCGGCGCCGGCGGCGGCCCGCAGCAGCGAGGGCAGAGCCGTCGCGGTGAAGGTTCGCACCGCCCGCTCGTATTTGTCCATG
Organism: Nakamurella alba; assembly: GCF_009707545.1. Classification (NCBI taxonomy): domain Bacteria; kingdom Bacillati; phylum Actinomycetota; class Actinomycetes; order Nakamurellales; family Nakamurellaceae; genus Nakamurella; species Nakamurella alba. The sequence continues at coordinate 511,870 of NZ_WLYK01000008.1, forward strand.
GTCCATTCGGTCAGATCCACGGCGGGCGTCATCGCGTGCTGCCGGATGACACCCCACAGCGTCCAGCCGTACCGGGCCAACAGCGTCTGCAGCCGGCAGCGGGCGGGCATCCGCGGGTCCGCGGTGCCGAAGTACGCGATCGCCAGCGCGTCGGCCGCGTCGTCGTCCAGCAGCGACTCCCCGGCGATGTTGCCGATCTCGAAGCTCGGGTCACCGGTGCCGGCGTACTCGTAGTCGATGATCCACAGGCGGCCGCCGTCGTCGATGAAGTTCGCCGCGAGCAGGTCGTTGTGGCACGGCACCGCGGGCGGCGGGTCCAGGGCGAGCACCCGGACCACCTCGGCGCAGGTGTCGAGGTGGTCGGTGTACCCGGCGGGCAGCGGCAGCCCCAGCCGCACGCAGGTCGACAGGTATTCCCGCTGCCGGACGGCCATGTCGAAGGTGCCCAGGAACGGCGGCGCCGAGTGCAGGGTGCGCACCGCCGCCGCGATACGCGGGAGCATTGCCGGGTCGCGGACGTCGGCCTCGGTGAGGGTCCGGCCGGGCACGAAACGCACCACCAGCACGCCGTCGTCGGGCCGGAAGTCGAGCACGTCGGGCGCGATCCCGGTGCTCGCCGCGGCCCGGCTGTTGTGGTCCTCGGCGGTGCGGTCGATGGCCAGCAGCGCGCCGGTCGGGTCCGACAACCGGGCCACCGCGGACGTCCCGGGCAGGTCGACCCGCAGGTTGCGGTTGGTCAGGCCGCCGGTCAGTTCGGAGACGACCCGGTCAGGCGTGGCCAGCAGCGGGACGGCGTCCAGGCGCTGCAGCAGCGCCTCGTCCACCGCACCGACCACCGTCCACCGACTTCCGCTGCTGGAAAGGACCTGCCCGTTGGCGGGATGGTAGACAGCGGCACGCCCCCGGTCCAGACCCCGCGCCCGCCGGTGATCCGGCCACGGCGCAACGGATCTCGTCGCCGTGGCCTCCCGCCGCTCCCGGTTTGCCTCTGACTGCCGGCGAGAGGCGATGTCCTGCAGCATCTGTCGGGAATAGGGGTGGCGACGGAATCGGTTGGCCGGCAGGTGGGTGTGGACGGGCCCCGGTGCGGGCGCTAGCGTCGCCGGAGTCGATCATCACGCGGCTGCTCCCGCCGCGGAAGGAGCACGCGGATGTCCGTCGCCCCGGGACCCGGCACCGACCTGCCCGACCGCGCCCGGATCGTGGTGATCGGCGGCGGGGTCGGCGGCGCGAGCATCGCCTACCACCTGGCGCAGCGCGGAGAGCGCGATGTGTTGCTGCTGGAGCGGTCGGAGCTCACCAGCGGATCGACGTTCCACTCGGCGGGCATGGTCGGGCAGCTGCGGTCCGATCCCACGCTGACCCGGATGAACATGTACTCGGTGGAGCTGTACCGGGAGCTGCAGGCGGGGGAGAACCCGCCGGGCTGGACCGAGACCGGCAGCATCCGGCTGGCGTCCTCGCCGCTCCGCCTGGAGGAGCTGCGCCGGCAGCTGGACTGGGCGCAGGTGGTCGGGCTGCCGATGGAGCTGATCACCGCCGGGCGGGCGCAGGAGCTGTTCCCGCTGATGGACACCGACGGCGTGCTGGGCGGGGTCTACCTGCCGACCGACGGGCACGTCGACCCGTCCCAGCTCTGCTACGCCCTGGCCGCCGGCGCCCGCGCGGGCGGGGTGCGGGTCGAGCAGCGCACCCGGGTCACCGGGATCGACGTCCGGGACGGTCGGGTGCACGGCGTCCGGACCGACCGCGGCGACGTGGCGTGCGAGATCGTGGTGGACGCCGGCGGCATGTTCGCCGCCGAGATCGGCCGGTTGGCCGGGGTGCGGATCCCGCTGCTGCCGATGGCCCACCAGTACCTGGTCACCGACGTCGTCCCGGTGCCGGGCGGGATCGAGCTGCGCTCGTTGCCGTCGCTGCGCGACCCGGACCTGCTGGTCTACTTCCGCCCGGAGGGCCAGGGCCTGCTGATGGGCGGCTACGAACGGACCCCCGAGGCGTTCTCCGCCGGCCGGGACCGGCTGGACGCGGTGCCCGCCGATTTCAACGGCAAACTGCTGGCCGAGGACTGGGAGCGGTTCGCCGAGATCGCCGACAACGCCCGGATCCGGGTGCCGGTGATGGACCGGGTCGGGGTGCGCCGGGTCATCAACGGGCCCGAGGCCTTCACCCCGGACAACGAGTTCTGCCTGGGTGAAACGGATGTCGACGGGTTCTTCGTCTCGGCCGGATTCTGTGCGCACGGCATTGCCGGGGCCGGCGGGGTCGGGCGGCTGATGGCCGACTGGGTGCTGGACGGCCGCCCGTCTGCCGACGTCCGGCACATGGACGTGGCCCGCTTCGGCCGGCAGTTCGCCTCGCCGTCCTACACCTACGACCGGATCGTCGAGAACTACTCGACCTACTACGACGTCCGGCTGCCCGGCCACGAGCGGACCGCCGGCCGGCCGCTGCGCACCTCGCCTGCCTACCCCTGGCACCGCGAGCACGGCGCGGTGTTCGGCGAGAAGGACGGCTGGGAGCGGGTGCTCTTCTACTCCACGCCGGTGTCGGACGGCGCCGACCTGCCGGTACCGAGAGGCTGGGCCGGAGCGAACTTCTCGCCCGCGGCTACGGCGGAACACCTGGCCTGCCGTGGATCCGCGGCGGTGTTCGACGAGTCCTCCTTCGCGAAGCTGCGGATCACCGGTGCTGAGGCGGCGGTGTTCCTGGACCTGGTGTGCGACAACAGGATCGACCGGGAGGTCGGTGCGGTCGTCTACACCCAGCTGCTCAACGAGCACGGCGGGATCGAGGCGGACGTGACGGTGTCGCGCCGCGGACCCGAGGAGTTCCAGCTGGTGACCGGCACCGCGTTCGGTGCGCACGACGGTGCCTGGCTGCGGCGGCAGGCCCGGCGGACCGGGTCCGCGGTGCGGATCGACGACGTCACCTCGGCGCTGGGCTGCTACGCGCTGTGGGGCCCACGGGCGCGGGAGGTGCTGCAGCCGCTCACCTCCACCGACCTGTCCGACGCCGCATTCCCGTACCTGACCGGGCAGGAGCTGACGATCGGCGCCGTGCCGGTGTGGGCGCAGCGGGTGACCTACGTCGGGGAGCTCGGCTGGGAGATCTACGCGCCGGCCGAGTACGGCGCCGGGCTATGGGCACAGCTGGCCGCCCTGCCCGGCGTGACGCCCGCCGGCTACCGGGCCATCGAGTCGCTGCGTCTCGAGAAGGCCTACCGGGCCTGGGGTTCGGACCTCACCTCGCGGACCACACCGCTGGAGGCCGGGCTCGGATTCTGCGTCGCCTGGGACAAGCCGGACTTCCTCGGCAAGGCGGCGCTGCTCCGGCAGCGCGAGGAGGGTCCGGCGCAGCTGCTGCGGACGCTGGTGGTCGAGGACCCGACGGCCGTGGTGCTGGGCGGCGAGCCGGTAAGGGTGGACGGCACCGTCGTCGGCCGGGTCACTTCCGGCGGGTACGGCTGGACGGTGCGCAGCTCCATCGCCTTCGCCTACCTGCCGTCGGCGATCCGGCCCGGTGCACAGGCCGAGATCTCCATGTTCGGCACCTGGTACCCGGCGGAGGTGCGGGCCGGTGCGCTGCACGATCCGCGGAACACCGCGGTCCGCAGCTGAACGGCGCTCCCTCCAGGCACCTTCGGCGACGGGCCGAGCCGGGCGGCGTGGTTGCCAACCTCCGATCTGTGCCGTCCGCCCGCGGAGTCCGCGGGGGAAGGGCGCGGGTCGCATGGCCGGGTCGGGCGGCATCGTTGTCGACCTCCGATCTGTTCCGTTCTCCCGCGGAGTCCGCGGGGAGAGGGCGCGGGTCGAATGGCCGGGTCGGGCGGCGTGGTTGTCGACCTCCGATCCGTGCGGTCTGCCTGCGGGTTCCGCGGGGAAAGGCCGCGGATCGAGCGGTCGACCGGGCGACGCTCCCGCCGGCCGCCTCGCCCTGGCGGCAGCGTTGTGGACCTCTGATCCGTGCCGTCCGCCCGTGGGATTCGCGGGGAAAGGGCGCAGATCGGTGGGCCGGGCGGCGTGGTTGTCGACTCTGATCCGTGCGGGTCTGCCTGCGGGTTCCGCGGGGAAGGGCGCGGGTCGAATGGCCGGGTCGGGCGGTGTGGATTCCCAAACCTCCGATCCGTGCCGTCTGTCCGCGGAATTCGCGGGGAAAGGGCGCAGATCGGAAGGTGGCCAGGCGGCATCGGTGTCGAAGGAGGACGGGCATGGGTCGGTTGTTGCCGGGCGGACGCCCGCCCGCGGCACGCCCGGGCGAGGCGCGAGTGACAGATGTGACCAGTGAGCACACAGTGATCGAAGGGGCTGATCAGGGCCGGTGTGGCGCGCCGGGGACACGCCGATGCGCTGGACCCTCCGCCGCTCGCGTGACACCATGACGGACGAATGACAGCTGTGTGATTCACCCGTGCCGTGCGTCCCCCACAAGGACGCCGCTGCGGGTGCGAGGGAGGACTTCATGGACAGCGCCGCGCGATCCACCGGCGACGGTGCCGCCGACTCCGGCGCGGTCGGGGAGACCGGCCTGGGCCGGCGCGACCGGGAGATCCTCGCCTTCGAGCGGCAGTGGTGGCAGTACGCCGGGCTCAAGGAGCAGGCGATCAAGGAGATGTTCGACCTCTCGCCCACCCGGTACTACCAGGTGCTGAACGGCATCATCGACAACCCGGCCGCCCTCGCCGAGGATCCGCTGCTCGTCCGCCGGCTCCGCCGGCTGCGCACCACCCGCCAGCGCGCCCGCTCGGCCCGCCGGCTCGGCTTCGAGGTCTGACACCACCCGACCCGGATCTGATCCGGCGTCGGATCTGCCCGGGCGTCGAGATCCGGGATCGTCGGCGTCCGGCGGACCCGACCTGTGCCTGCTCCCGCCGACCGTCCTCCTGCCGGCGGACGCCGATCGAACGCTCTCGACCCGGGTCGGGTCAGCGCAGCCGCCGCCGCGGCCGGTTGGTGCGGTTCTGGCCGGGAATCCCGCGCCGCCGACTGACCTCCAGCGGTGTCCCGTCCGGGGCCCGCCCCGCCACCCGGCGCCGCTGCGGCATCCGGACCGACAACCGGATCCGCCGCCCGCTGCGGCCCGAGCGGGTGCGCACCGTGGTCTCCCAGAGCTCGGGGTGGGTGCGCAAGTGCACGTACTTCCAGCCGGCGTACGGCAGGTGCAGCAGGTAGACGCCGAGCCCGATGCTGAGCACCAGCTCCGGCTCGAAGAAGAGCGCGGCCACCGCGATCACCAGCACGATCAACAGCGGGGTGATGAAGCGTGGCGCCACCCGGACGGACTTCAGCGCGATGCTGGGCAGCCGGGACACCGCGAGCACGCCGATGAACACCAGCCAGACCGCGTTCAGCCAGTCACTGCGCAGCCATTCCAGGCCCGGGAACCGGTTGGCCAGCACCAGCGGCACCAGTGCGAGCAGGCCGGCGGCGGGGGAGGGCACGCCGGTGAAGAAGCCCTTGGCCCACGGCTTCGGCTCGTCGTCGTCCAGCAGCGAGTTGAACCGGGCCAGCCGCAGCGCGATGCAGACGGCGTAGACCAGGCAGCAGACCCAGCCGAAGGACCGCGGTGCGTTGAACGTCCAGATGTAGAGGACCAGCGCCGGTGCCACGCCGAAGGAGACCAGGTCCGACAGCGAGTCCAGCTCCGCGCCGATCCGGCTGGTGGAGTTCAGCAGCCGCGCCGTCGGCCCGTCCAGCGAGTCCAGGATCGCCGCGAGACCCACCGCACCGACCGCCATCAGCCACGAGATCCGGCCCTGGTTCGCCAGTTCGGCGAAGTAGAAGGCGGACAGTCCCGAGCACAGGGCCAGGACGGTGATCGCGTTCGGCAGGAACCGGACGCCGGGGACGGTGGCCATCAGCTCCCGGCCAGCCGAGCGACGACCGTCTCACCGCCGATCGTCCGCTGGCCGAGCGCGACCGCGACGGTGGCGCCCGCCGGCAGGTAGTGGTCCACCCGGGACCCGAACCGGATCAGGCCGTAGGTCTCGCCGGTGTGCACCGCCGCGCCCGGAGCGGTCCCGCAGACGATCCGTCGCGCGACGAGCCCGGCGATCTGGGTGACGACCAGTTCCTCGCCGCCGTCGGCGGGTGCGATCACCACGGAGTTCCGTTCGTTGACCTCGCTGGCCTTGTCCAGGTCGGCGGACAGGAACTTGCCCGGCTTGTAGGCGACGGCGGTGACGGTGCCGTCCAGCGGGATGCGCTGCACGTGCACGTCGAAGACGGAGAGGAACACCGAGACCCGGGTGCGGGGCACGGCGGGCAGGCCGAGCTCCGGCGGCGGGACCGCCTCCTCGATCAGCGAGACCAGGCCGTCGGCGGCGGCCACCACCAGGCCGCGTTCGGTCGGTGCCACCCGCTTCGGGGCGCGGAAGAAGGCGGCGGACGCCGCGGCCAGCACGGCGCCGGTGCGTCCGACGAACCGACCGGAGCGGCGCAGGCCGACCAGCCGGAGCAGGAAGCGGGCGCCGGTCGATCCGGCGAGGATGCCCAGGACGATGGGACGACCGCCCGGGTGCATCGGCGGGACGGTGCTGCGGACGAGGGCGGCCAGGTGCGATCCGCCCCCGTTGCCACTGGTGGACCCTGGGGAGGTCATGGTCTCCTGCTCGTCGTCGGCCGGTACGGGTACACCGGGGCTCCGGTCGTGTCCTCCCTACGCTAGCGGAGGCACTCGGCGGGTCCGGTTCCTGTCGGTGCACGACGACCCCTCGTCGCGTCGGGCACCCGTCGGCTGACGGCCGATCCCATGCAAACGCCGTCACGGTGCTGCGGACAAGTGCGCCGGGTGAACTCCGAACGATCCCGAACGGTGTTTCGCCGTTCGGCGGTACAGCCCGACAGTGATCGTTGGGCAGTCGGTGTGACGGACCGTCGGGGTGATCGACCACCGCCGCACGATCGGGTAGAACCGACATTCCGGACGCGAATGACACCGTTTCGCAAGCCGCGGAGTTTCGCACACTGTCCATGACGCGCCAGGGGGAACGCGATGGTCGATCTGCCGAGCGCGGGGCCGCCCGCCGACCGGGCCGAGATGGTCCGGGTGCTCCGAGAACGCCGGGAGCGGGCCGGGCTGTCCGTCCGCGAACTGGCGGCCCGGGTGGACGCCCCGTTGGGCACCGTCGGTGGCTACCTGTCCGGCCGGCACCTGCCGACCACGGCCCAGCTGCCGCTGTTCCGCCGGATCCTGGTCCAGCTCGGCGTCCCGGCGCAGGACCAGGACGCCTGGCTGGACCTGGTCGGCACGCTCCGCCGCACGTCCGGGCCACGGATCACCGATGCGCCGTACCGGGGACTGCTGAGCTTCGAGACCGGCGACGCCGGCTGGTTCTTCGGACGTTCGGCGCTGGTCGACCAGTTGCTCCGGCTGGCCACCGACCGCACCGATCCGCGACCGCTGGTGGTGCTCGGACCGACCGGCTCCGGCAAGTCCTCGGTGCTGCGGGCCGGGCTGCTGGCGGGCTGGCCCGGTTCGCGGGCACTGATCACCCCCGGGCCGGACCCGTTCGGCCCGCTCGCCGCGGCCCGGGACGTGCTGGCCGCCGGTGACGGGCTGGTGGTGATCGATCAGGTCGAGGAGATCTTCGTCCGGCTTCCCGATCCGGAGGCGCGGCAGCGGTGGGCGGCGGCGGTGACCGATCCCGCGTCGTGGCCGCCCGGCACCCGGGTGGTGTTCGGGCTGCGCGCCGACTTCTTCGTCGCCGCCGCCTCGGTGCCGGCGCTGGAGGCGCTGCTGCACGACCGGCAGGTGCTCGTCGGACCGATGGGGGTGGAGAACCTGCGGTCGGCCATCGTCGGCCCGGCCGCCCGCGCCGGGCTGGCGATCGACGACGACCTGGTCCGGGTGCTGTTGGACGACCTGCTGCTGCCGGACGGGCGGGTGCACGTCGCCGGAGTGCTGCCGTTGCTGTCGCACGTGCTGCTGGCCACCTGGCAGCGCACCGGCGGATCCCGGCTGACCCTGGATGCGTACCGCGACACCGGCGGGCTGGAGTCGGCCGTCCAGCAGACCGCGGAACAGGTCTGGGCGGACCTGCCGGGCGAGGACGAGCGCCGGCTGGCCCGGGGCCTGCTGCTGCGCATGGTGCATCTCGAGGAGCACACCGCGGACGCCGATCGCGGCCTGCCGGAGGCGGTGACCCGGCGTCGCGCGCCGCTGCCCGACGAGGCGGAGCGGGAGGTGCTCGAGCCGTTCGTGGCCCAGCGACTGGTGGTGATCGACGACACCGGGGTGTCGATCGCGCACGAGTCGCTGCTCACCGCGTGGCCGAGGCTGCGCGGGTGGGTGGACGAGGACCGGGCCGGGCTGCTGCTCCGCCGGCGGCTGCACGGGATCAGCCGGCAGTGGCAGATCGACCACGACGACTCGGGCCTGGTCCGCGGAGCTCGGTTGGAGGCCTACGAGGAGTGGCTGGCCGGCGGGGACCGCGCGGGTGAGCTGGACCGGCTGGAGCTCGAGTATCTCGACGCCGCGCGGGCGGCCGAGGCCGACCGTCGGGCCGCCCGGCGGCGGCAGGTCCGGCTGCTGCGCAGTGCCGTCGCGGTCGCGGTGGTGCTGGCCGTGGCCGCCTCCGTGCTGGCCGTCGTCGGGTTCACCGCCCGGGCCGACGCCGAAGCCGGGCGTAACGAGGCCGCGCAGTCCCGGGACCGTGCAGCCAGCCGTGAGATCGCCGGCTACGCCGCGGATCTGCTCGACTCCGATCCCGCGACCGCGGCCCAACTGGCGATCGCCGCGTACCGGATCTCCCCGACTCTGGAGGCACGGTCGACGCTGCTCGACATGACCGCCATGCCCATCCCGACGGTCTGGCCGGGCACCACCGGCAACTCCTACCTGGCGCTCTCCCCGGACGGCCGCACAGTGGCTGCCACCGACGCATCGACCGGTGGCTTCCGGTTGATCCGGACCAACCCGACCGCCGACGTGCGCTCGGCGCCGGTCGATCCCGTCGGATCGGCGGTGCTCGGTGCCGCTGCCCCGCCTGCGACAGGCACGGTCGCGGTGATCTTCACCCTTGTCTGGAGTCCGGACGGGACCCTGCTCGTGACCGGCGACGAGGATGGTGTCGTGCGGGTCTGGGATGTGCGGGATCTCGCCGTGCCGGTGCAGCTCGACGAGGAGCAGGTCTTCGCCTCCGGTGGTGCCCAGGCCATGGTCTTCACCCCGGACGGGTCGCGGCTGATCATCGGTGGGCCGGCCGGGACGAAAGCGACCGACAAACTTCCGGCGATGCCCGGCAGTCCTCTCCGCTCCTACCCGGTCGGCCGGGCCGGCCTCGGGGCGGCCGTGGATCTGATCGCGCCCACCATCGGGCCGGAGTCCCTGGTCCAGTCCCTGTCCATGTCGGCCGATGGGATGCTGGCGGTCGGCGGAGCCGACGGCACAGTGTCGCTCCGACCGGATGCCGGGAGCGGTCGACCGGGCCCGGCGGTCGAACCCGACCCCGATGCCAGTGGCAGCTCACAGCCGGTGGGAGCCCTGGCCTTCTCGCCCGACGGCCGGATGTTCGCCGCCGGGACGCGAAGCGGTGCGGTCCGGCAGTACGAGGTCGGCGCCACCGGAGTGTTGACGGACCTGCCGGACAACCTTCCCCGGTTCACCAGCTGGGTGAATGCGCTCGACTACAGCGCGGACGGTGCGGTGCTCGCCATCGGCAGCTCGACCTCGGAGGTCCGGATCAACCGGAGCTCCGACGGTGAGCAGCTCGCCACCTTCGGGCACCGTGGCGCGGTCACCGGCGTTGTCTTCGGGCCAGGGGACCGCTCCCTGCTGACGGTCGCGAACGATGGATCCGTCCGTCGGTACGGCTGGCCCGGACCGGTGGTCGGCCCCTTCGGGGCGACCGTCACCTATCTCGACTACGCCCCCGCGAACACGCTGCTCGTCGGTCCGGCGAAGGCCGAAGGCCGGGTGTCGGCGTGGGATGTCGCGGATCTGCAGTCCCCGGTCGAGGAGTTCATCACCGACGGGGCCGCGGTGCTCAGCGGAGTGGTGGCCGTCGACCGTGAGGGGGATCTGATGGCCGTCGGTCGCGCGGACGGGCAGGTGGCCCTCTACACGACGACCAGCACCGCAGCGGGCCCGGTCGCCGTGCTCCCCACCGGTGCCGACCCGGAGGTCGTGCAGCAGTCCATGGTCTTCTCACCGGACGGTCGCACGCTCTTCTCCGGTGGCGACGACCAGGTTGTCCACGTGTGGGACGTCTCCGCGCCGGAGGCTCCGCGCGAGCTCTCCTCGCTGCCCGGACTGGCCGGGTCGGTGTATTTCCTGTCGCTCTCGTCGGATGGGAAGCTGCTGGTGGCCACCATCGTCGCCGACAGTGGTGGCGGCGAGATCGTCTGGCACGTCGGCGATCCGGGCGCCCCGAGAGAGGTCGCCAGAATCGGGGACCTGCCCGGCTACGCGTTCGCCGGAGTGTTCAGCCCGGACGGATCCACCCTCGCCGTCACCGGCACCGACCGGACCGTCCACCTCTACGGTGTCTCGGCCCCGGGGGTCGACGGTGCCGTTGTGGTCACTCCCACCGGCCAACTGTTCGGACCCACCGACATGCTCATCTGGCTGGCCTTCAGCCCGGACGGGACAAGACTGGCGGCCGCGGGCAACGACGGCGCGGTCTGGATGTGGGACCTGACGGACCCGGTATCACCCCGTTTGATCGCGCGGCTGCAGGCCGCGGATTCCGCCCTCAAGGCGGTGGAGTTCGCCCCGGACGGCCGGTCCCTCGCTGCCGGTGGGGTCGATCGACGGGCGCATCTGTGGCTCAGCGACGCCGAGAGCGCCGCGACCTGGATCTGCGGCTCGGTGGGTGTGCGAATCAGCGAGCAGCAGTGGTCCGAGCTTCTGCCCGAGCAGAAGTTCGCCGCGCCCTGCCCCTGACCCGCCTTGATCTGCGCAGACGTCCTGCAACCAGTGAGCTATAGGTCCCTGTGTTGTGTCACGACTTCGCTGACACTTGATGTGTCAATACTTCGCTGACACTCGTGGTCATT